>DASVNL010000139.1:0-2456 GCA_036383875.1 Thermoanaerobaculia bacterium | reverse complement strand
GCCGATCTCGTCGAGAAAAATCGTTCCGCCGTCCGCGGTCTCGAAGCGGCCGCGTCGTGTTTCGCGCGCATCGGTGAACGCGCCGCGCACGTGACCGAACATCTCGCTTTCGAAGAGCGTCGACGAGATCCCGCCGAGGTTCACTTTCACGAATGGCGCGCCGCGACGTCGCGAGTTGCGATGCACGGCTTCGGCGACGAGCTCTTTGCCCGTGCCGCTCTCGCCCGTGATCAACACCGACGCGTCCGTCGGCGCGACGCGGCCGATGAGCTCGAGCATGCGGAGGATCTTCGCGTCGGTGCCGATGATGTTCGAGAAGTCGAAGCGCTCGTCGAGATCGCCGCGCGACGACTCTTTTTGCGACGCATTCGCCGTCACGAGTTGCAGCGCGGTCTCGACCGACTGCAACACCGTCGCGTTGGCCCACGGCTTTGTGATGAAGTCGTTCGCGCCGCGCTTGATGCCTTCGACGGCGAGCTGAATCGAGCCCCACGCCGTCATCAGAATCACCGGCAACGCCGGCTCCTCCGCGCGAATCCGCTCGAGGAGCTCCAGCCCTTCCGCGCCGCTCGTCTCGCGACTGAAGTTCATGTCCTGAATCACGAGGCGCGGGCGCTCGCGACGCATCGCCGCGAGCGCCTCCATCGCATCGTGCGCCGACACGGTCGCGTACCCGGCCTGCTTGAGCAGCAGCGCCAGCGACGCGGTGATCGACGTATCGTCGTCGACGATGAGGATGGGGTTGGTCGTCATGGGTTTGATGGTTGATCGTTGATGGTTGATGGTGGCGACCGGCAACAGCGGCGATGTCTCGCCGCCATCAACGATCATCAACCATCAACCGCTACTCGTACCTGAGCGCATCCGCGGGTTCCAAACGTGATGCGAGCCACCCGGGATAGAGCCCGCAAAGTACCGTGAGCGCGTAAATCGTCGCAAGCGCGCCGGCGAAGCCTGCGATGAATGCGGGCGGGGTGACGAGCTTGAAGACGCCGAGGATGGGGAGCTGCAGGACGATCACGCTGCCGATGACGAGGGCGATCGTCGCGAGCAGTGCGACTTCGAGCAGGATCTGGCGGCGTACGCCGGGACCGCTGGCGCCGAGGGCGCGGCGCAGTCCGATTTCGCGGGTGCGCTTCGTGACGGTCTGCCAGAGCACGCCCGTCAGTCCGAGCGTGACCATCGCGATGAGAAACGAGCCGACGATCCCGCCGAGGATGATCGGCGAGAGGCGCGTGCGAAGGAGATTGCCGCGCATCTGATCGAGATGGCGCACGCGGAACGTCATCTTCGGCGCGACCTGCTGCAGCTTCGCGACGAGTTGCGGTTCGAACTCCGCGGGCGTCCCGGGATGCAGGCGGATCATCAGATTGTTGCCGAGGCGGCCGTAGCGTCCGTCCGGCGCGATGCGGCGGAAGACCATGTTCATCGGCAGCGACGCCTCGCCGTCTTTGCGATACGACGCGACCACGCCGACGATTTGGTACAGCGTGTCTTCCGACTCCTCCCACGTCTTCCCGATCACGTCTGTCGTGTCGTAGATCGCCATCGCGGTGTTCGTGTCGACGACGATCGGCTGGTTCTGCGCGGCATCGTCTTCCTTGTTGAACCAGCGCCCGGCCACGACCTTCAGCTTCATCACTTCGGCGAACGAATCGTCCACCTCGTCGAACAGCATCGTCACGTCGCGGCCGTTGATGCCGCGCGTTCCTTCCGACGTCGAGAACGAATACGGCGGCGTGTTCGAGATCGCGATCGACTCGACCTGCGGCATGCCGCGGAGCTCATCGATCATCCGCGCAACCGTCGCGTGCAGCTCGGGGGGCGCCTTCTGATTGCCGTCGATGTCGAACTCCATGCGCACGTTCCAGACGTTCCGGTAGTCGAAGCCGATCGGACGGCGCCAGCCGCTGATGAGCGTGACCGCGCCCGTGAGCACGGCGAAGACCACGAGGAACGAGATGAAGATCTCCGCGACGATCAGCGCGTTCGCGCCCTTGCGGTTCCACACCAGTTTCAACAGATGCTTGATCATCGTGCACCTCCACGCAGCGCGTTCACCGGCTGCATCCGCGACATGCGCCATGCGGGATAGACCCCCGAGATGACTCCGAACAACGCCGACAGCGCGACGCCGTACGCGAAGATCCGGAGGTTCACGTCGAACACCGCGTACGGCACGAGCTCGAGTCGCGAGACGCCCATCAGCACGAGCACGGAGAGCACGAATCCGATCGCGCCGCCGATGAGCGTCAGCACGACGTTCTCGACGACGAACTGTCCGATGAGCGATCGCGACGACGCGCCGAATGCCTTGCGCACGCCGATCTCCGACGCGCGTTCCATGATCCGGCTGAGATTGATGCTGACCAGATTCATCGTCGGCAGCGTGACGAACAGCAGCGCGATGAGCACGAGGATCACCTTGAGGACCAGCGCGCGATTGCGCTCGTCCT
>DASVNL010000138.1:0-30799 GCA_036383875.1 Thermoanaerobaculia bacterium | reverse complement strand
GCGGTGCGGCTGCGTGGCGTCGGCGCCGAGCCGTCTCTTCTTGTCTTCCTCGTACTCGGAGAAGTTGCCGTCGAAGAACGTGACCACGCTGTCGCCTTCGAAGGCGAGGATGTGCGTGGCGACGCGATCGAGGAACCAGCGATCGTGGCTGATGACGATCGCGCAGCCGGCGAAGTTCTCGAGCGCTTCTTCGAGCGCGCGCATCGTGTTGACGTCGAGGTCGTTCGTCGGCTCGTCGAGCAGCAGCACGTTCGCGCCTTCCTTGAGCATCTTCGCGAGATGCACGCGATTGCGCTCGCCGCCGGAAAGCACGCCGACTTTCTTCTGCTGATCGGAGCCGTTGAAGTTGAATCGCGCGACATACGCGCGCGACTGCATCTCGCGTGTTCCGAGCGTCACGATGTCGCCGCCGCCAGTGATCTCTTCGAAGATGGTCTTGTCAGGATCGAGCGTGCGGTTCTGATCGATGTACGCGAGCGTGACCGTCTCACCGATGCGCATCGTGCCGGCGTCCGGCTTCTCGGTGCCGACGATCATGCGGAACAGCGTGGTCTTGCCCGCGCCGTTCGGACCGATGACGCCGACGATGCCGCCGGGAGGAAGCTGGAAGGTCATGTTGTCGACGAGCAGCTTGTCGCCGTAGCCCTTGGTGACGTCGTTCGCCTCGACGACGATGTTGCCGAGACGCGGACCAGGCGGGATGTAGATCTCGAGCTCCTGGATCTTTTCCTTCGTCTCCTGATTGAGCAGGTTCTCGTACGCGTTGATGCGCGCCTTGCCCTTGGCGTGGCGTGCTTTCGGCGACATCTTGATCCACTCGAGCTCGCGGTCGAGCGTCTTCTGGCGATTCGATTCGGAGCGCTGCTCCTGATCGAGTCGCGTCTTCTTCTGCTCGAGCCACGACGAGTAGTTGCCCTTCCACGGAATGCCTTCGCCGCGATCGAGCTCGAGGATCCAGCCGGCGACGTTGTCGAGGAAGTAGCGGTCGTGCGTCACCGCGATGACGGTGCCGGCGTATTTCTGCAGATGCTGTTCGAGCCACTGCACGCTTTCCGCGTCGAGGTGGTTCGTCGGCTCGTCGAGCAGGAGGATGTCCGGCTCCTGCAACAGCAATCGGCACAATGCGACGCGGCGTTTCTCACCGCCGGACAGCGTCGACACGAGCGTTTCGCCCGGAGGGCAGCGCAGTGCGTCCATGGCCATCTCGAGTTTCGAGTCGAGATCCCACGCGCCCGCGGCGTCGAGCTTGTCCTGCACTTTGCCCTGACGCTCCATGAGCTTGTCCATGTCCGCGTCGGGATCGCCGAAGGCATTGTTGATGTCGTCGAATTCCTTGAGCAGATCGAGGACGGGCTGCACGCCCTGCTCGACGATCTCGCGCACGGTCTTCGACTCGTCGAGCTGTGGTTCCTGCTCGAGTAATCCGACTGTGTAGCCAGCGGAGAGAATCGTTTCGCCGAGGTGGTCTTTGTCGTGACCGGCGAGGATGCGCAGCAGCGACGATTTTCCGGAGCCATTGAGGCCGAGGACGCCGATCTTTGCGCCGTAGAAATAGGAGAGGTAGATGTCTTTGAGAACCTGCTTCTTGCCGTGGAACTTGGAGACACCGACCATCGAGTAGATGATCTTGTTTGGTTCAGGTTGGGCCATAGCGGGCGGATTGTATCCGCCCGCTGTCACAAATGCCGGCGGATTGTATCCACCCGCCTCATCACAATGGCCTATTTCCCGACGGCGGCCTTGATGACGTTCAGCGCGTCGTCGAGCGAGCCGCCGTTCGCGGGACTGACGTCCCAGCCGAAATACATCTGCGTCGCGCCCGGCTCGAGCGTCTTCGAACCGATTTCCTCACCGCCGATGCCGTAGAGCGTCAGCGTGAACGGCACTTCCGCGGCCGGACTGACGATCAGTCCGCCGGCGATCGTGGTTAGTTTGGTCGCCACCGTCACGCCGCCCGCGACGATCGACGACGGCGGGATCTGCAACTGTGCGACCTGCGGATAGATCGTGACGCTGGTGGGCTTCGCTTCCGTCACGGCGAAGCTGAATCCGCCCTGCAGAAACGTAATCGACGGATCGGGCTGAATCGAGCAGTAATGGCTCTGGGTGGTTCCGCTGGCGCTGATGGTGAGTGAGTAGTAAGTATCGCCAATCATGGTTTCTCTCCCTCCGTTTTTCGGTGATGACGGAAGGGTAGCACCACGGCCGCGCTCGGCAGCAGGGATGTGCGGCCGCGAGGACGCACCGACTCGCCAGCCGCACGTGCCGAAGCGGAGCAACCAGCGCAGCCGGCCGTGCCGGCCTAGTGGATCGTTTCCGCGACGACCAGCTCTTCGATCTGCGCGGTGCGCGTCAGGATCGCCTCCGCCCCCTCCTCAAACGCCACCACCACCAGCGTCTGATCATCCTCGGGCGGGCGGTTCCGTGTGAACTTCTTCACCGCGTTGAGCAGCGCCTTCTTCATGTCGTCCGCGGTGAGATGTCCGTTCGACGTGATGATCTGCTCGAACCGCTCGAAGCCGAACGGCTCGCCGTCGTCGTCGATCGCCTCGATGAGACCGTCGCTGTACAACACGAGACGATCGCCGGGCTCGAACTCGACCGAGTGTTCGCGGAACGGATCGCGGCGTCGCACGCCGAGGGGGAAGCCCCACGACGACAGCGCTTCGAGCGTGCCGGTCGCGGCGCGATACACATACGGATCGTGATGTCCCGCCGATGAGAATCGCAGCGTCTGCGTTTGCGGATCGAGCATCCCGAAGAAGAACGTCATAAGGATCCGCTTCGGCGCGGTCTTGATGACGATGTCGTTCAAGACCTCCATCACCTTGCGCGGCGACGGGTCATAGCCGACCTGCACGAGCAGCGCGGACTTCGCCATCGCCATGACGATGCCGCTGGTGAGTCCGTGTCCGGAGACGTCGCCGAACGCGATGCCGATCTCGCCCGACTCCTGTTGCAGGAAGTCGAAGTAGTCGCCGCCGATCTCCGTCGCGGCGCGATAGTGCGACGCCACGGCCGCACCGGCGAGTCGCGGCGTGTCGAGCGGAAGCAGCGCGGCCTGAATGCGATTCGCCGCGTCGATCTCCGCCTTGACGCGTTCGCGCTCGATGATGCGACGCACGTGCGGCGCGAGGTCTTCGTGCGAGTAGACCACTTCGCGTCGCGTGAGCATCGCCGCGACGCCGGACCCGCCGATGATCACGAGCGGCAGTGCGAGTGCGAGCGTCACGTCCTGCGCGAGATCGCCGCGCGCGACGGTGAGGAGCGGCGCGTAGCACGCGATGATCATTCCGCCGAACAACGCGATGGTCGCGGTGAGCAGGTCATAGCCGAGGAAGATGGCGATGGCTGCGGCGATCCCGCCGAAGCCGAAGAGCATGCGCATCGACATCGGCTCGATCGGCGGATTCGCGGTGCCGGCGACGACGCCGAGAATCAGCGCGACGATGATGCCGAGCCAGAACACGCGGCGACGATGCGTCCACGCGAGGATGAACAACACCGCGCCAATCGAGATCAGCAACGCATCAGCCGCGGAGCTGAACAGCGGAAACAACGGACCGCCGACGAACAGCACGGCTGCAGTGCCGCCGTTCCACGATGTGTGTGCGAGTCCGGCGAGCACCGGGATGATTCCGATGCCGAGAGCTGCGGCGGCGAGGAGTGGCGAGAAGAGCACGCCGCGAACGAGCGAGCGCCCGACGGTTGCGTTCCACGCGTCGCGTCGCATGATCGCTTCGAATGCGGCGAGGCGATCGCCCCAGCGCTCCGCGGCGTAACTCTCGCCGACGGCCCACGCGAGGAAGAGCAGCACCGCCGCGGGGATGTCGGCGAACAGAATCTTGAAGGAGGTGACCATGAACGACGTCGTACGCGCGTCGATCGAGCCCATCGCGGTGCCTTCACTCGTTGACACGCGCGCCATCAGTGAGCCGGTCAGCAACAACACGAGCATCACCGCGAAAAGGAACGACGCCGCGCCGACGCCGACTTCGCCCGCGTGATACTTCTTGAGGAAGATCACCAGCAAAATCAAAAGAACGACGGCCATCGCAACGAAGCGGATCAGCACCGATGCGAGGTCGCCCGCGTTGTCGCCGGCGAACTGACGTCCGTCCGCGTACTCTTCGATGATGTCCCAGCCCGCGGGCCGGTCGCCGACGAAGTAGATGTTGAGCGTCGTCGACACGCTGTCGATGCGGAACGGACTCTCGACGCGATAGCGGAAGATCCAGTCGGTGCGTCCGCGTGATGCAGTGGATCGCGCGGATTCGAATTTCGGCGACGGCGCCGCAGGGAACACGCGCGACGTCGCAATGGCGTCCGCCTTCGCGCGTAACTGCGCTTCGGTCGGCGTCGCGCCCGCGTCTTCCGCGCGCAACCGCAACCGCGCGCCGAGAACTTCGCCGGTGCGGCCGTCGATGCTCACGTGGCCGTACGGAGGGAACTTGTCTTTAGTCAGGTGGTAGTACGTGACGCGATAGCTGTTGAGCCGCGGGCCGAGAACCGGATCGTCCCACGCGTCGCCGCGCTTCGGATGCGACTCGAGCTCTTTGTCGAGAATCGGCGACGGAAACCAGATCACCGTGCGCCACGCGCGGTCGACAGGGATTCCCACTTGTCGCGCCGCGATGTCCGCGAGCCGGACCGCTTCTGCGCGGGTGATCGCTATTCGTCGCGGCTGCGCATCGCGATACAGCGGCAGCACGAGGAGAAGGGTCACCACGCCAGCGATCGCGGCGATCAGGGGCAGGAATCGTTTCATGGACCGGGACATGATAGCCGTCTGCTGATACGACGGGACGCGCGAAAAGTTCGCTTTGGTTGGCGGTTGGCGGTTGGCAGTTGGCGGTTGGCGGTTGCGCTCGTCGCGAAGGTCGCGAGTCTCGCCTGAACGTTTCTCCCGCCAACCGCCAACCGCCAGCGCGGCCACGCCGCGCGAACCGCCAACCCCTTGTACACTGCACCCACATGCAGAAGAGCGATCGAAGCGCGAGCTACGCACTCGCGATTCTGACCTTCATCAATCTCTTCAACTACGTCGATCGCTGGGTCGTCGCCGCCGTGCTCGAGCCAATGAAGCTCGACCTCGGATTGACCGACACGCAACTCGGCTGGCTCGCATCGGGATTCATCGTCGTCTATGCGTTCACGTCGCCCGTGTTCGGCACGCTCGGCGATCGTCGCAAGCGTCCGCCGCTGATCGCCCTCGGCGTCGCGATCTGGAGTCTCGCGACGGCGCTCGCCGGATTCGCGCGCGGATTCTGGTCCTTGTTCCTTTCGCGTTCGACGGTCGGCGTCGGCGAGGCCGCATACGGAACGATCGCGCCGGCCTTGCTCGCGGATCAATTTCCGTACGAGAAGCGCGGCCGCATCATGTCCGTCTTCTTCGCCGCGATCCCCATCGGCTCCGCACTCGGCTACGTCCTCGGCGGATACGCCGGACATCACTACGGCTGGCGTGCGGCCTTCTGGATCGCCGGATTCCCGGGCATCCTGCTGGCCCTCCTCGTGCTGCTCGTCAAAGATCCACCGCGCGGACAGAACGACGGCGGCCACGCCGTGCGCGCGTCGGGCACGAGTCTCTGGTCCGCGTATCGCGATCTCTTCTCGAATCGCCCGTATCTTCTCGCCGTCCTCGGCTACGCGATGTACACATTCGCTCTAGGCGGACTCGGATACTGGATGCCGACGTTTCTCGTGCGTGCGCGCGGCATGACGCCGTCGGAGTCGACGGTCACCTTCGGCGGGATCGTCATCGTCACCGGCTTCGTCGGCACGTTTCTGGGCGGCTGGCTCGGCGACAAGTTTCTGTCGCGCACGAAGCAGTCGTATTTGTGGGTGTCGGGCATCGCGACGTTGCTCGCGGCGCCGCTCACATTCATTGGATTGTCGAGTCGCGTGAAGCCGGTTTATCTCGCGGCGATCATTGCGGCCGAGGTGCTGATATTCATGTGCACGGGGCCGATCAACTCGGCGATCGTGAACCTCGTCTCGCCACTGGAACGCGCCACCGCCGTCGGGTTGTCCGTCTTCGTCATGCATTTCCTCGGCGACATCCCGTCGCCGCCGCTGATCGGCATGTTGTCGGATCGCAGCTCGCTCGAGAGTGCGGTGCTCATCGTGCCGGCCGCCGGGTTGTTGTCGGGATTGATCTGGAGCTACGCGGCATGGCGCGGCGAGCGAACGGTCTGAGACGCGCGATCACCGCGGTCTTCCGTTTGTGCCTGCGGATCTTTTTCCGTCGCATCGAGCTTGTTGGTCTGGAGCGTGTGCCGGAAGACGGACCGATCGTCTTCGCGGTCAATCATCCGAACGGCCTCGTCGATCCGCTGTTCCTGTTGTGCTTCGCGCCGCGACCCGTGTCGTTTCTCGCGAAGGCGCCGCTCTTCGGGATGTTCTTCATCGGCTGGATCGTGAAGGCGTTCGACGCGATTCCGGTTTATCGCAAACAGGACAACACGGGCGGCTCGAATCAGGAGACGTTCACGAAGGCGCGTGCGCTGCTGCGATCGGGCGGCAGCATTGCGATTTTCCCCGAGGGGACGACGCATGATGATTCGACGTTGCGGGAGTTGAAGACCGGGGCGGCGCGCATCGCGCTGGGCGCACAACTCGACGACATGATCGTCATCCCGATCGGGATCTATTACACCGCGAAGGCCACGTTTCGCAGCTCCGCGCTCGTCGTCTTCGGCGATGCGTTGCGTGTCCCGCGCGTCAACATCGACGAGCACGGCGAGCCGCCGATCGACGCGGTCGAGACGTTGACCAACGCGATCGATGCGGGACTCGACGCGGTCACGCTGCAAGCGGATTCACGGAACGCGCTCGATCTCATTGCGCGCGCGGAGGACATCTTCACCGCGGATGAAGATCAGCCGCTCGCGGAGGAGCTCGACCTGCGACGGCGATTCGTCGACGGCTATCACTACCTCGCGACGCACGATCCGCAGCGTCTCGAAAAATTACGCGCCGCGATCACGCAGTTCGAGTCGGAGCTGCGCCGCGCGAATTTCGAGATCGACGAGTTGAAGCCGCGCGTTTATCCGATGCGTCTGTTTCGCGTGCTCGTGCTGCTGCCGGTCGCGCTCATCGGCGCGATCGTGAACTATCCGACGTATCGATTGATCGGATTGCTCGCGAAGCGATTCTCGAACGGCGAGGTCGTGCTCGTCTCGACCGTGAAGTTCGTCGCGGCGCTCGCGTTCTATCCGCTGACCTACATCGCGCTCGGGTCGATTGCGGGCTGGCAGTGGGGCTGGATGATCGGCCTGGCGACACTCGTCGTGCTGCCGTTCATCGGCTACGCCGCGCTGCGCGTGTTTGAAGATCTCGATGATCTCGTCGGCGACTTGCGCGCGCTCACGCATCGCCTGTTGCGCCGTCGCGGATACATCCGGCTGCTCGAACAGCGGCAGGTGATCAAGAAAGAGTTGATCGGTGTCGCACGCGAGCTCGAACGCGCGTAGTCACTGCAGCAGCACTTGCCACTTCGGACGCTTCCAACTCGCGCGAAACTCTCCGACGCTTGCCGGCTTCGCGACGCGCTCACGTTCGTGGCCGTCGAGGAACAGTACGAGGTCGAACTGCTGGCGCTCCGTGCCGTACGTTTCGTCGAACTCGCGCACGATGTCGTTCGGCGGCGTGTTGAGGCGCTTCATCGTCGTCGAGAGCGGGAACGTCACGCTGCCCTCGTAGGCCTTGTACAAAACCTCGCTGCAAACGAGCGCGGAGTCGGTGTGGAAGTCGAAGTTGAAGTCGTACGGACGGCCGACGTAGCCGAACGCGCGCGCGACGGCGATGGCTTTCTCGCGCTTCGACGTGCGCGGACGCAGCGCGGCGAAAGAATCGGCGGCGGCGGAGTGATCGATCGTCGTGAGCGACACGCCTTCCGACATCGCCTCGATCACGTGCGCGTTGCGCGAGTTCGCGTACGCGGCGGGATAACGCTCGCGCAGGAACGCCTCGAAGTCGCCGTCGCTGCGACCCTGCTCGCGCACCCATGCGTGCACGTTCGGATCATCGAAGTAGCGCGCGCGAGTCCCGGTGTTGCCGATGAACATCGCCGTATGCGGCCAGAAGCCGGGCAGACCGACGTTCGACAGATACCACTCGCGCCGTTCGAGCAGCACGTCGCCGGGCTCGAGTCGCGGTGCGATCGTCGCGATCTGCGCATGCGAGACGAGCGCGCGATCCGCCTTCGCGAGTCGCGTGTCGCCCATCCACTCGGCGACGCCTTTCTGCACCGGGAACCACGCGGTGAACGCCGCGCTGCGTGCGATCTTGAACGCATTGCGCGCCGTCTGCACCGGACCCTTGCCACGTCCCGCGTCGATCACGGCCTTGGAGTCGGCGTCGATGAGCGTGCGCAGTCGCGGCAGGGAGTTTCCGCCGCGCACGCGATAGAGAGAATCGAGCGCGGCGTACTCCGTCGCGCGTGCGACGTTCAGCCAGCGAAACTTCACGCGCGCGTACGAGCCCGACGAGAGTCCGATCGACGGCACGGCTTCGTTGAGCACTTCGTCCGCGCCCGGCAGTTTCTCCGCGGCCTCGATCATGTCGAGCGTCCCGCGATACTGCGCGAGGAACGCTGCGTACGTGATCACCATCGCCTCTTCGTTCTTCTCGTCGCGGTGATACGCGCCGATCGAGTCGAGCGCGAGGAGGTAGTCGAGGAAGACGCTCCACGTGTCGCGCACGCGCTGCTTCTCCGGACTGGTGAGCATTTCGCGGCGGCCGCTCGTGCCGCCGATCTCCAGCATCTCCGCGGCCGCGGCTTCGAGTCCGGCGCGGTAGATCTCGACGGCGCGCGCATCGCCGCTGGCGCGGGCCGCGGCGCGCGCGGTGAGCGGCATCAGTGCGAGGAGCATGGCGAGAGCGAAGCGCATTTGCGGTGAGTATAGGACGCGGCAATTCCGCTGATTGTTCCGGCGATGGCTCCGATGATCGCGCCCGCGACATGCGCGACCGGCACAGCGATCACATCCGTGCCCATTTCAGACGCGAACACCGCGCCGCCTGTCGTCATCTCGAACGCGATTTTCGCGACGAAGCCGATCGCGCAGACGATCGCGACCTTCGAGCGTCGCGCGTGCACGAGCAGCAGCGCGAAGAGCGCGGAGTCGATGCCGGAGAGTCCGCGGTACGCGCTCACGTGCGGCGCGAACGCGAACACCGCGAGTGGGATCAGGATCACGCTGGCGAGCAGCGTCGCGTGGAACGCCAGGAGGTTGCGACGTGCGCACGCCAGACCCAAACCGGCAAACGCGAGCGCGTCCCACGCGAGCTGCTCATATGTCCAATGCGTGAAGTGACAGGTGACGATGCGCCACGGCTCCGCATGTCGCGCCCACTCGAAGAGCGAGCCGTCGAGGAGCGTGCAAACGATGGCGAGAGCCGTGAGCGCACCGACGGTTTTCATTGACGGAGTCTCAGTGCCGCGACGGCCGCGACCAACGCGAGGATCGCCATCCACGGATCGAACGCGCCGCCGCCTTTGAGTCCATGCGAGCGTCCGCTGAACATCGGCTTGCCGCGATCGGCCTGACGATTGACCGGCGCCGCTGCACTGCGTGCCGACTGCGCCGCGCGCTCGATTTCGATGCGCTGTTTGTTGTTACGCGCGATGCCGCGCTTCTCGAAGACGTCGTCGGCGAGCACGACCATCGACGTGTAGTCGGTGACGAGCTGATACCTCAGGCCGAGGTCGCGGATGGCTTGTTCGGATTCGGCGGGGGGAGTGAGGCCGGCTTGCTCCTTCATCGTCAGCTCGTCGATGTGCGCGAGCGCGAACATCCGCTCGAGCTCGGGATGCTCGGTCGTCACGTCGGGGAACGCGAATGTCGTCGTGTACGTCTCGTCCTTGCCGGTGAGCTTCGCCTGCAGCGAGACATTCGCCTCGCCGCCTTTCGCGTAACGGCCGAACAACACGAGCTGCTGGCCGCGATAGATCTTGCCGATCACTTCGCCCGTGACGTCGGACGTCTTCACGCCTTTGATCTCGAGCTTCGCGTCGTGCAGCGCCTCGCTGGTGATCTTCGATTTCGCGAGCAGGATCTGCCCGATGATGTCGTCGTCGTTCGACACCGCGGAGTAGAAACCGCCGCTCGTGTCCGCGATGAGGCGCATCAGCGGCCAGTTCGCGTTGTTGCCCATCAGGAAGCCGAACACGCGCACGTCGTACTTTTTGAGCAGCGCGTGGAACTCGCGCGGATCGACGATCCCTTCGTTCGCGACGCCGTCGGTCACGAGGAGGATGCTCGTCGCGCGATCCGCTTCGACGGCGTCGAGTCCGAGCTTCAGCGCCTCGTAGACGTTCGTGCCGCCTTCATCGCGAATCTGCTCGACCTTCTTCGACCACTCCGCGACGCTCTCCGGCGTCACGGCAACGAAGCCGTTCGTCAGCTCGCGCGCACTGTTGCTGAAGACGATGATGCGGAAGCGATCGGTGGGTTTGAATTGCTGCAGCGTTTGCGACACGCCGCGTGCGAGCGTCGAGAGTTTGCCGGCCATCGAGCCGGAGTTGTCGAGCACGAAGACGTAGTCGCTGCCTCCCGTGATCGGCGCGAGGTCGATGCCGGGCGTCACGGTGAGCATGAACGTGCCGGGCTCGTTCGCCTTCGGCTTGTACGTCAGCAGCTCGACGCGGCCGGGGAGATCGTCGGCGAGGCGGTAGTAGAAAACGAAGTCTTTCGAGAGATCGCCCGTCGCCCGGTCGAGCGCGACCTTGTAGTGGCCCTCCGCGAGTTTCTGGATCTTCGCCTCAGCCTCGGCGCCAGGGACGCGCACTTCGTCGACCGGCCAGCCCGACTTCAGCTCGACGTTCACAGCGAAGCGCTGTTCGACTTTCGGATTGCGCGTCCAGAACGAGTTCGCGACTTCGTCGGTGCCGCCTTCGGCGAGGGGATAGATGTAGCGGCCGACGCCGGTGTCGATCTTGAGCGGCTGGTAGTAGACGAAGCGGATGCGCACTTCGCTCTGCTTGCGCACCGGAGTGACGGAGAACTTGTACGACATGTACTCGACTTCGTCTTTCGGCTTCGTGCAACTGCACTCGCCCAGGCCGGCTTCATTGCCGGCGTCGCGCTCCTCCGTGTAGACGCGCTTCGCTTCCTTCGCCTCGATCACCTCGCCGTTGAGCACGCGCTCGCCGTTCTGAATCGTGATCTCCGAGAGGCTCGAGTTCGACGGAACGGGGAAGCCGTAGACCGCTTCGAGATCGGTGTCGTTCGGGTTGAAGAACGTCTGGTTGACTTCCGTTCGCGCGAAGCCGTTGTCGATCGTCACGTCGACGACGTGCTCGCGAATCTGCATCGGCGCGTGTTGCGAATTGACCGGGGTGAGCGTGCCGGCGGCAAAGGCTGCCTTCGGGATCAGCGGAATGGCGGCCATCAGGAGCCACACAAAGATGCGTTTCATCGGGTCCCTCCTTCGTTACGGAGGCCGCGAAGAGGCGAAGGCACTGCCACGAACGCCCTTGTGTAGTTTCAAGGAATTAGCGCGATGCGGATCGTATCTGCTGTACACGTGAAGCGCAGGCGCGTACATTCAATGCATGTTCACTCCCGCTGAACGCGCGCTGGCCGTCGAGCTTTCAGGCCTCGCGTACGTGAACCCATTCCTCGCCACACGCATCGAACACGAGCGCCGCATCCTCGGCCGCGACTACATCGACAGCCAGTCCTACTGGAGCCTCCTGCCCGATCTCGACCGCAAGTCCAACGTCGATCTGATCGACGCGCGCTGCGTGAAGCTCGTCGAATCCGTTCTCCCGCGCCTCGGCGACGCGAACGCGGACGAGCGCGACTTGTACGAGGGCGTCGTTTACTACTTTCTGTACGAGCGCTATCGCGAATCCTTCCTCGCGCAGATCGAGCGCAGCACCGCTACACACAAAGCCGCGTTTTTCCAAGCATTCGCACGAGACGTAGAAACCTACCTCCCCGGATTCGGCATCGACGTCGCGCATCTCTTCGCCTGCTTCTTCCAACTCCGCCGCGCGTTCCATCACATCTTCCGCAACATCGTCGGACGCTCTCTCGCCGCGGCGAAGCTGCGCGCGACCGTGTGGGAGTCGATCTTCACGAACGACATCCGCCGCTATCGCCGCTCGCTCTATTCGAAGATGACCGACGTCGCGACGCTGATCACTGGTCCGACCGGCACCGGCAAAGAACTCGTTGCACGCGCGATTGCTCTGTCTCGTTACGTCCCATTCGATGAACGCCATCAGCGCTTCGTCGCGGAGCCGGCGATGACCGGTTTCAACCTCGCGGCACTCTCACCGACGCTCATCGAGTCCGAGCTGTTCGGACATCGCAAAGGCTCATTCACCGGTGCGATCGACGATCACGTCGGCTTCCTCGAATCGTGCGGACCGCACGGCACCGTGTTCCTCGACGAGATCGGCGAAGTCGACGCGTCCGTGCAGGTGAAGCTGCTGCGCGTGATCCAGTCGCGCGTCATGCAGCGCATCGGCGACACGACCGCGCGCCGCTTCGAAGGAAAGATCATCGCCGCGACCAATCGCGATCTCGCCGCGGAGATTCGCGCGGGTCGGTTTCGCGAGGATTTTTTCTATCGCCTCTGCGCGGACACGATCACGACACCCGCGTTGCGAGAGCAACTCGCGGAGCCGAGCGAGCTGCGTCATCTCGCGCGATTCATCTCGGCGCGCGTGGCAGGGGAGGAGGAGGCCGATGCGCTCGCGGATCAAGTCGTGCGCGCGATCGACGTCTTCCCCGGATCCGACTACGCGTGGCCGGGCAATTTCCGCGAGCTCGAACAGTGCGTGCGCAGCGTGATGCTGCGCGGTACGTACCGCCCCGCGAGCGTCGGCTCAGGCGACGCGCGTCAGGACGTCGCGAACGCCGTGCTCTCCGGCGACCTCACCGCCGACGACCTGTTGCGCAAGTACTGCACGCTGCTCTACGCGAAGACGCGCAACTACTCACACGTCGCCGAGAAGCTCGGCGTGGACCGGCGCACGGTCCGCGCGAAAGTCGACGAAGAGCTGCTCGCGAAGTTGTAGCGCGTCCTACTTCGTTAGGAACGCCACGATGTCGTCGCGCAACTTCTTATGCGCGGCGCGGTCGACGTACATCATGTGACCGCCTTCGTAGTACGTCATCGTGATGTTGCCGCGGAGCGACGGCTCGAGCTGCATGCGCGCGAACGTGTAGTTCGTCGCGGCGAACGGCGTGGCCAGATCGTAGTAGCCGTTTGCGACCATCACGCGCAAGTCGGGGTTCTGCGCCATCGCCTTGCGCAGCGTTTCGGCGACGTCGAGGTAGCGGTTCTGCTGGCGCTCGTAGCTCCACGGCCGGACCTTGCCGGTGAGGATCTCGTACGGCAGATCGGTCTCGAACTTCAGGCCGCGGCGCACCCAGTCGTTGAGCACCGCCGTGTACTCGCCGAAGATCGAGGAGTACGACGGATCCATGTCCGGCTGTTCGCCGGCCGCGTCGCGATCGACGCCGGTGAAGCGCGAGTCGAGACGTCCGACGCTGAGACGCTTCGCGCGCATCAGCTCTTTGTCGAAGCGCTGAATGTCGACGCGCAGGTTCGTCTGCTCGATGTATTGCGGCGAGAGGCCGGTGAAGCGCGCGAGTTGTTCGACGGTGCGGCGGCGTTCGTCGTCGCCGATGCGATCGCCTTTCATCAGCGCGGTGGTGTAGTCGCCGAGGGCGAATTGTTCGGACGCTGCGACGACTTTGTCGATCGGTTGGCTCTGCAGATCCGACGGCAGGCGCTTGTGATACCAGGCCGTCGCCGTGTACGTCGGCAGGAAGAGGATGTACGGCAGGTCATTGCCGCTGTCGAAGCGCGCGGTGCCGAAGTTGAGGATCGACGAAATCAGCACGATTCCGTTGAGGTAATAGCCCTGATCGTGCAACCAGCCCGCGAGTCCTGCGGCACGCGTCGTGCCGTACGACTCGCCGGACAGATACTTCGGCGAGCTCCAGCGCGCATTGCGCGTCGTCCACAAGCGAATCACTTCGCCCATCGACTCGACGTCCGCTTCGAAGCCGTGGAACTTCTTCGCGTTCGAGAACGGAATCGCGCGACTGTAGCCTGTCGTCACCGGATCGATGAAAACGAGATCGGTGACGTCGAGCAGCGAGGCCTCGTTGTCGACCATGCGATACGGCGGCGCGGTGGCCTGTCCCATGTCGTCTTTGTAGGCGACGCGCTTCGGACCGAACGCGCCCATGTGCAGCCACACCGACGATGAGCCGGGGCCGCCGTTGAACGTGAACATCACCGGACGCGTCGCGGGATCGACGCCGTCTTTCGTGTAGGCAACCGTAAAGAAACTCGCGCGCGGCTCGCCTTCGTCGTCGCGAAGGATGATCGTGCCGGCGCGTGCAGTGAATTTGATGGTCTCGCTGCCGATGCGCAGCGTGTGCGACGTCGTGGAGAGATTGTCGCGATACTCTTTCTTTTCCTTGTGCTCTTTCGGGTCCGGTGCGCGCTCGACGCGCGACTCGCGCTCTTGCGCGGACGCCATTCCGGCCGAAATTGTGATGAGGAACACAAGAAAGAGATTTTTCATCGAAACTTCCTCCTGACGTCGGGAGAACGTAACACAGCAGGCGCGTCTATTTGCGCCATCATCGCGCGGCTTATGAATCGACGTTTTCTCGTAGTGACTCTGATCCTTGCCGCTCTTCCCGCGACGGCCGCGCGCCGCCGCTCGGTCACCGTTCCGCCCCTCGATCCGCCGTGCACGATGATCACCGGCACGGGCGCCGTCGCCGTGACGCGCAACGGCGGCGTGAGTCTCATCGACAACGCGCAGCCGCCGAGCGCGATCAGCTACACCTACGGCGTCGCCGCCGCGCTCGACGAGCCGGACACGGTGTTCGCGTGGAATCGCGACGACCTGCTGATCTCGACGGATCGCGGCTGCTCGTGGCGCGTCGCCGCGACGGTGACCGGCTCCGACTTCCCGCCGACCCTCACGCCTGCACGCGGCGGTCGCGTGTACGCGTGGTCGGAGAATCGCTCGTTTCTCGTGCGCTACGACTCGCGCGGCGCACGCACGCTTCGCCAGCCGGTCGCCTTCATGGGACTCGGCGCCGATCCGCAGAACGGTGAGCATCTCCGCGCCGGCGGCACCGACGGCACGCTGTGGGAGAGTCTCGACGGCGGAGAAACATGGGATCCCATGGGACGGCTGCAGGGATCGCCGTTCTACTACCGCTTCTCCTTCGATCCGCACGACTTCGATCACATCGTCGCGGGAACGCTCACGAACGGCGCGTACGTGACGCGCGACGGCGGCCGGAACTGGGCGAAGGCCACAGGCTTCAGCAAGACGTCCGCGAATGTCTTCCAGCTCGTCATCTCACCCGCCGACAGCGCCGTGGTCTGGGCGATGGGCATCGACATGGAACAGAGCGGCAGCATCGACGATCCCTCGCACGGCCGCCACATCTACCTGTCCGTCGACGGCGGCACCACGTACACGCCTGTGATCGACGAAGCACCCGGCGTGAAACTGATCAACGGCCCGACGATGGCCGCGCATCCGACGAATCCGTCCGTGCTGTACTTCGTCTTCGGCACGCACTTCTACGACCACGGCACAGACCTCTTCCGCTACGACCACACGAACCCGCACGAGCTCGTGCTCATGCACCACGACCAGGACGGCGTGAACGCGATCGCCTTTTCGCCGGAGGACGCGGACGTGATGTATTTGGGGTTGGAGGCGATTGATTAATAGCGCGCGTTTGCGCGGCGCTCGTCCCACCCCAGCCTTTCCCCAAACTACAAAGTTATGTTACGTTTCCCCCAGGTCCGTCCCCGAAAGGAAACGTTTTCATGCGCCGTTTTGCCGTCGCAGTACTGTCGTTGTGTCTTGCCACGAGTGCGTTTGCGCTCGATGATCCTACTTACGCTGCCTTGCGCGCGGCAAAGCCCGATGGGCGCACGATCGCGCTGACGAACTTCAAGTTCGAGCGCGACGTCTTCACGTTCACGCTGAACGGCAAGCTGCATCTCCTCACCGCCGTCGACGGCAAGACGCCCGGCGCGGTGTTCATCGGGCAAGGCTCGTATCAGCTCGATCCCGCGACGCCCGCCGAGCGCATGACGCTCGGGCTGCACAGCGGCAAGAAAGACTTCACCACCCTCAACGACACGTTCGACAGCGCGATCTTCCTCGGCACCGCGCTGCCGCTCGCCGCGGAGAAAGCGTCCGCGCCGGCGCAGGAGGCCGCGAGCCCGCAGGCCACCGACCGCTGGAACGACTACATGAAGAAGCAGAAGAAAGACCTGCACACGAACCTCCACGTGCGCGTGCTGCAGGAGCTCGTCGATGGCGGCGAGCCGTTCTTCTTCTCCTGGCTCGACGGCAAGTCGCAGCCCGCGTCGGCGATCATCGTCGACCCGCGCGGCGCCGAAGCCGTGCGCCTCGTGAACTCCGACATGGGCGGCGAGCAGTCGATGCTCTTCGTCCGTCACGACACCAAAGGCGGCATCTGGTACTCGAGCCGCTATCGCAGCGAAGTCGAGAAGGGCGCGGGTCCGCGTGTCCTGCCGCCTGCCGACGCGCACCACTACCACATCGACTCGACGATTCGCGGCGCGGAGCTCGACGCCACGACGACGATGACCTTCACGCCGAACCACGACCTGCGCGTCCTGCCGATCGACATCACCGCGTCGCTCGCGCTCGCGTCCGCGGAGTTCGCACCCGCCGGCGACACGCCGCAGTGGACCGCGGTCGCGTTCATCCAGGAGAAAGACGATCCGGATGCAGCGGTCGTGTTTCCGGCCGCGCTGAAGAAGGGCGAGAAGTACCTGCTGCGCACGAAGTACTCCGGCAAGGAAGTGCTCGACAACGCGGGCGACGGCAACTTCACCGTCACGCGCCGCACGAACTGGTACCCGAACATCGGCGTGTTCAACGACCTCGCGACGTACGAGCTGCGCTTCCGCACGCCCGAGAAGTTCTCGATCGTCAGCGTCGGCAACGAGACCGAGAACCGCGTCGAAGGCGCCGATCGCATCGCGACGTGGAAGGCCACGCACCCGATTCGCGTCGCCGGGTTCAACTACGGCAAGTTCAAGAAGATGGCCGAGACCGACAAGGTCAACGGCACGACGTTCGAGGTGTACACCAATACGGGTACACCGGACATCATCCGCGAGATCAACCAGTTCCTCCGCGCCGCGAACGACGCGGCGATGGCGGGGGATGAAGAAGCCTCGCGCTACGCGGGCAGTGAAATCCGCGTCGACGCCGCGAGCCTCGCGCAGTCCGCGATGGCGGACGGCATGAACACCGTGCGCACCGGCAACGTGTTCTTCGGCCCGCTCGCCGACTCGCGCGTGGCGATCACGCAGCAGTCGCAGTGGTTCTCCGGCCAGTCGTGGCCGACGCTCATCTATCTCCCGTATCTCGCCTTCCTCAACGGCACGCAGCGCAACACCCTCGGCCTCAACGACGCCCGCGACTTCGTCAACAACGTCGGCACGCACGAAGTCGCACACCAGTGGTGGGGCCATCAGGTCGGCACGCGCAGCTATCACGACGAGTGGATCAGCGAAGGCTTCTCCGAGTTCACCTCCGCGCTCGTGCTGCAGCAGACCAGCGGCTGGGCGCACTACAACGCGTTCTGGGAACGCGCGCGCAAGTCGATCCTCGAGAAGCCGCGCGGCGCGCAGATCGCGAACAACGAAGCCGGTCCGATCTCGCAGGGCTGGCGCGTCGGCACGTGGCAGAACCCCGGCGCATACGGCGTGGTCATCTACTCGAAGGGCGCGTACGTGCTGCACATGCTGCGCATGGCCATGTGGGACAACCAGAAAGGCGACGAGGCGTTCATCCGGATGATGAAAGAGTTTGCCACGACGTACGCCGGCAAGGAGGCGACCACCGCCGACTTCCAGCGCGTCGTCGAGAAGCACGCACCGCCGGTGCTGCGCCTCACGTCGGACAACAAGCTGGACTGGTTCTTCAGCCAGTGGGTCTACGGCATGCCGATTCCGAAGTACGACGCGAAGATCGAGGCGAAGGACATTGGCGGCGGCAAGTACAAAGTCAGCGGCGCGATCACGCAGTCCGGTGTGCCCGACAACTTCGCGATGCCGGTTCCGATCTACGTCCACTTCGACAAAACCAACTTCGTCCGCCTCGGCTCGACGGTCGTCGTCGGCAACACGTCGAAGCAAGTCGACTTCGAGATCGCGCTGCCGAAGAAGCCGGTGAAGTTCACCGTCAATCAGCTCCACGACATTCTGGCGCGCTAAGATTCCGGCGTGCCTTACGCTGAAATTCGACCCACGGCCGCACTGCAGCCGTGGGTCGAATGCTTCTGGACCAATCGCGATGACGCCGCCGGTCCGCGCGAACATCGCGTGCTGCCCGACGGCTGCGCGGATCTCGTCTTCGATTTGACGTCGGGCGAGTCGGACGTCGTCGGCACGATGACGCGACCGCTCATCATCACGAGCGATGCGCCGTCCGACTTCTTCGGCATCCGTTTTCGTCCCGGCCGCGCCGCGGCGTTTCTCCGCATCCCGCTCGCCGACATCACCGACGCCCGCGTCTCTCTCGGCGACGTGTTACGCAACTGGCCCGACGATCTCTCGATCGCCGGACTCGAAGCGGAGCTACTGCGACGACTCGATCCCGATCGCGATCGCCGCGTCGACTACGCCGTCGATCGCATCGTCGCGACCGGCGGCGCGATTCGCGTCGAAGACGTCGCGGATGAAGCGGGCATCTCACGCCAGCATCTCGCTCGGCAGTTCCGCCATCACGTCGGCGTCTCGCCGAAGATGTTCGCGCGCGTGATGCGATTCCGCCGCGTGGTCGATGCGTTGGATGTCGCGAGTGACTGGGCGGATGTCGCGGCGAAGTTCGGCTACTACGACCAGTCGCATCTCATCGCGGACTTTCGCGAGCTCGCGGGCACGACGCCGAACGCGTTCCATTTTTCCAATCCGTGAGCGCCGCCGCGACGCTATGTTGCGTCGCATGAAGATCACACCTGTTCTCGTCGTCTCCGCCATCGAGCCGGTGCTCCCGCTGTGGGAAGCGCTCGGCTTCACCCGCAAGGTCGAAGTGCCGCACGGCGACGCTCTCGGATTCGTCGCGCTCGAACACGGCAACGCGGAAGTGATGTATCAGACCGTCGAGAGCGTTCGCGCGGACGAAGCCGCGACGCTCGAAGGCCGCACGCCCGTCGGCGGCACGTCGCTGTTCATCGAAGTCGAGAGTCTCGACGCGCTGAACTTACCGCCCGATACCGACGTGCTCGTGAAGCGCAGAAAGACGTTCTACGGCTCGAACGAATCGATCATCCGCGACGCCGCTGGCAACGTGATCGTCTTCGCGCAGTTCTGATCACGATCTGGTCGCGCGACGCTTTCCGGACGTGGGCGGTGGAGGAGCGGGCGTGTCGAATCGTCCGACATCGGAGCGGCGCGGGCCGCAGTTCGTCGTCTGCGCTTCGACCCACCAGTACACATTGCCTTTGAACTCGGCCTGCGCGGAGAAGCCGGTGGTCGTTGCGATGCGTTGCGGTGCGCCGAGGTTGGTGGAGGCGTAGACGCGATACTCGTCGGCGCCGGTGATGCCTTGCCACGTCAGCGTCACCGGGCCGGCCACCGTCGCGTCCCACTTCGGACTCGTCAGCGTTGGGACGAACGACGTGCACGGAAAGAGTCCGACCGTGAGGTCGTGATCGGCGAGTCGCGTGTTGCCGCGCCAGTACTCGAGGTTGAAGAGGCGCGACTCGAGGAAGCCGTACGCGACCTTGCCGCTCTTCTCGACGCGCACGATGACCACGCAGTTCGTGAAGCCGAACGTCTGCACGACGTTCCCGTCCGCGGCGAACGGCGAGCGTCCGACGAGCACCTGGCCGTTCGCGTCGGTGGTGAGCTCGACGTCGGGCGTGTCGTCGTACCGCGTCTGGTACCAGAAGTCCTTGCCGTTCGCGACGGAGCGATAGAGCTTCACCGACGCGTTGGTCATCAGCGCGCCATTCTCGTCACGAATCGTGATGCGATTCTCCGCGGGAAGGTCGTTGAGGAACGATGCGAAATTGCGCGGCTCGTTGTAGTTGCCGTGCGTCGCGCGTTGTCCCGCGATGAAGTTCATCGCGATTGCGCTGTAGCGATCGATGAACGTGAGGCGATCGTTCATCAGCCCTTGCTCGAGCGTGCGCCACGCGTACGCGGTGCCGACGTACGGTCCGACGATCGACTGTCCGTCTTCGCGGATGTCGATCACGAACGACGGCGGACTGTGTCGCACGTTCCACGCGTAGACGTCGACGAGATAACGCGCGTGTCCGAGCTCGTGAAAGACCGCGCCGGAAACGTAAAACGGATTCGTCGGATCGGCGGTCGTCACGTCCTGATACGTCGAGAGCGCGTCCTTGCGAAAGCCCCACATCAAGTCGACGCTGCGGTCGTCTTTGTCGGGATGCGTGCTGCCGCTCGCGCCGGGACTCGCATCGTCGGGAAGTCCGTGCAGCGGCAGCGCGCCGTCCGCAACGACGACGATCTTTTGCAATCGAAAGCGATCGAGGACGCCGTTCGGCGTCTCGGGATAGATCGCGAGCGCGGCCATGTCGTTGTAGAAGTCGACGTTGCGCTGCGCCCAGTCTTCGAACGACGTGGAGCCAACGCCGAGTCGCGACTGCCACTTGCGGAAGTGATCGTAGAAGGACTGCTCGACCCAGAAACCGATCGCGAGTGCGTCTGTGATCACGACGCGCTCGTTGTTCTTCTCGGACTCTTCGACGACCGCGTTCGCGGTGTCGATCGCGAGGGAGAGTTTGTGGCGCTCGAACGTCCACGCGCGCGGCAGGTCGATCGTCGTGACCGCGTTCGCCGCGAGCGTCGCGGTGCCGCGCCTCACTTCCACGCCGTCGTATCGCCAGACGTACTCGACGCTCTTCGCCTCGCCGAAAAAGCTGCGCACATGCGCACGCCACGTCACCTCGGCGCCCGCCGCCGGCCACCCTTCGACTCGCGGGTTCGTGCTCGCCCAGACGAACGGGATCTCCGGCTCGCGGCTGATCCATCCGACGGTGAGGTCGTTCGCAAACGTGGGTAGGGCGAACGCAGGAACAGTGACGAGGAACAAAAGCAGGGAGACCAGGCGGGACATTCGCCAGTTATTGTAAGCGAATGCCCCGCACGGATCGACGACCGCAACCAGCCTCGGCCACATGCCTTCGTGTGAGTGATAGGAATGAACGCCAGCCGGCCACGGGACCCGTCACTGGTGGAGTGTCCGGGAGCATCCATTTCCCACCACTCGGAACACAAAAAAAGGGCGAGCCGTGAGGCTCGCCCTTCTCACACCACTTGCGTGGAGTGCGTGACTTAGTACATGCCGCCCATGCCGCCGCCCATACCCGCTGCCGGGTTGGCGCCGCCACCCTTCTCTTCTTCCTTGATCTCGGAAATGAGAGCTTCGGTGGTGAGCATGAGGCCTGCGATCGACGACGCGTTGAGCAGCGCCTGCTTCGTGACCTTGGCCGGATCGATGATGCCGGACTCGATCATGTCGGCGCCCTTCTCGTTGCGAGCGTCGAAGCCCCACGTGCCGCCCTTGGCGCGGACTTCGTTGAGCAGGACGGCCGCTTCGAGACCGGCGTTGAAGACGATCTGGCGGAAGGGCTCTTCGAGCGCGCGCTTGATGACGTTGACGCCAACCTTCACGTCGCCTTCGGCAACGACCTTCTCGACCGCTTCGACGGCCCGGAGCAGTGCGACGCCGCCACCTGGAACAATGCCTTCTTCCACGGCGGCCTTGGTCGCGTGCATGGCGTCTTCGACGCGGGCTTTCTTTTCCTTCATCTCGGTCTCGGTGGCTGCACCGACCTTGATGACGGCGACACCGCCGACGAGCTTGGCGAGGCGCTCCTGGAGCTTCTCGCGGTCGTAGTCGGAGGTGGTGTTCTCGATCGCGGAACGGATTTCCTTCACGCGGCCGGCGATCTTTTCCTTGCGGCCCTTGTCATCCGTGTCGGTGACCAGGGTGGTGTTGTCCTTGTCGATGGTGACGCGCTTCGCATCGCCGAGGTCTTCCCACTTGACGCCTTCGAGCTTGATGCCCTGATCTTCGGAGATCAGCTTGCCGCCCGAGAGAATCGCGATGTCTTCGAGCATCGCCTTGCGACGATCGCCGAAGCCCGGCGCCTTGACGGCGGCGACGTTGAGCGTGCCGCGCAGCTTGTTCACGACCAGAGTCGCGAGCGCTTCGCCTTCGACGTCTTCCGCGATGATGAGGAACGGCTTACCCTGGCGGGCGACCTGCTCGAGGATCGGCAGGAGGTCCTTCATCGACGAGATCTTCTTCTCATAGATGAGGATCTTGACGTTCTCGAGGACCGCTTCCATGCGCTCCGGATCGGTCACGAAGTACGGCGAGAGGTAGCCGCGATCGAACTGCATACCCTCGACCACTTCGAGGATCGTGTCGAGGCCGCGCGCCTCTTCGACGGTGATGACGCCGTCTTTGCCGACCTTCTCCATCGCCTGGGCGATGATGCCGCCGATCTCTTCGTCGTTGTTCGCCGAGATCGTGCCGATGTGCTGGATGTCCTTGCCCTCGACCGGACGGGCAATCTTCTCGATGTGCTCGACCGCGGCGCGAACCGCGAGCTCGATGCCCTTCTTGATGTCCATCGGGTTGGCGCCGGCGGTGACGTTCTTCACGCCTTCGCGGAAGATCGCCTGGGCCAGAACCGTAGCCGTGGTCGTGCCGTCGCCGGCGATGTCGGACGTCTTCGAGGCGACTTCGCGAACCATCTGCGCGCCGGCGTTCTCGAGCTCATCCTTCAGTTCGATTTCCTTGGCGACGGTGACGCCGTCCTTGGTGATCGTGGGCGAGCCGAACTTCTTCTCGATGACCACGTTGCGGCCTTTCGGTCCGAGCGTGACCTTGACGGCGTCCGCGAGCTTGTTGACGCCGCGCAGGATCGCCTGACGCGCGTCTTCGCTGTATGTAATGCGCTTAGCCATGGTGTGTGTCTCCCTTATCCTTCAACGATCGCGAGGACTTCGTCTTCGCGGAGGATCGTGTACTCGACGTCATCGATTTTGATTTCGGTGCCGGAGTACTTGCCGATCAGAACGGTGTCGCCCGGCTTCACGTCGAGCTTCATGCGCTTGCCGCCGTCATCGAACTTGCCATCGCCAACGGCGACGACTTCGGCCTGCTGCGGCTTTTCCTTCGCCGTGTCGGGGATGTACAGGCCGGAAGCGGTGCGCTCCTGCGCTTCCTTGCGCCTGACGACGATACGGTCGTACAACGGGCGGAGCTTGAGATCAGATGCCACTGTTTGTATCTCCTTTCGGTACAACGGGTTGACTGAGAGATTCGCAGCCTTGAAGGCCGCAAGAGTGTTCGATGCAGATCGACTTGAGTGACTAGCACTCACGTCTGTCGAGTGCTAACAATAGGGCGGGCAAGATATTCTGTCAAGCAGAGGCGCTGACGCTCACCAGGACGTGCGTTCCTGCAGCCCGCGGACGTAGGGACGAAGCGCGAGGTCGTGCTTCAGCACGGTCTCGGCGTTGGCGCGTTCGGCGTCGCCGAGGGAGTCGGCCCAGTGGAGGAGGGTGAGGCGGGCGGTGGCTAGGTCGGACTCGCGACGCTCGCGCAGATACGGATTCGACTCCGCATCGAGCGCCCGCTGCGCCGCATCGACATGCGCGAGGTAGTTGCGCTTGCGCACCGCTTCACCCGCGGCGCGTGCGATCTGCTGCGACACCCAGTTGTACTCGTGCGGATTGACGTGCAGCGTCAGCGCGGCGCGGATCTGCGCGGTCGCGGCGTTGCGCGCGTTGCCGATCGCGGAGAACGCCGTGGCCATGCGCGAGTAGCGGTCGTCATCGCGCGACGCTTTCTCGATCTTCTCGTCGAGCTGTCCGCTCGTCACTTCGATGATGCGATCGCTGAGCCGCGTCACTTCGATGTACGACTGGATCTGCGCGTCACTGAGCGTTCCGTGCAGTGGCGGCGTCCAGGAGATCTTTTCGAATTCTTCGTAGAGCGCTTTGAGCGGACGTTCCTCGAGGTCGCGCTCAATGGCCGCTTTGTCGAACGGATCGGCGGGCTCGGATTTACAAGCCGCGGCCAGCACGATCAATGCGGCGCATAGGACTTTCGTAAGATGCGTGGACATGGTGACGTTGTTTCTGACGATGCTCGCGTTGTTCCTCGCGGTCTTCGCGGTCGTGAACGCGATGACGCGCCGCTGAAGCGCCGCTGAAGCGCCGTCAGTATAATTTCGTCTTCGCTCGAAAAATCCGGGAGGCACGACGTGGATTGTCCGAAGTGCGGGACCTCGCAGGACGCTGGTCGCGAGGAATGTGTTTCATGCGGGATTTTCTTCGAGCGCTGGCGCCGCGTACAGGACCAGGCGATCCTTCAACGTCGCACGGCGCAAAACACGCCGCTGCCGGTGATCGAGCAAGGCGGGATGCCGAAGTGGCTGGTCGCGATCGTGCTCGTGCTCATCGTGGTGTTCGGCTCGATGTGGACGATGCATCGCCGCAAAGCGCGTGAGAACGTCGACCTCAAAGCGATCGGCAAGGCGAAGCTGAATCAAATCAACAACGACGGCCTCAAGATGCGGCAGCGCATGCAGGACGAAGCAGAACGCCGCGAAAATGAGCGCCTCAAGGAGCGCAGTGAGTACGCGAGGACGCAAGCCAATCGTCCGGCGACGTATCCGTTCTCGCTGACCGAAGAGGAAGCGAGGCGTCTCGTGCAGAGTTGCCCCGAGCTCGCGGAGCGCGGCAAGGTCGAGCTGCCGAAGCAATACAGCGAGAGCAACAGCGAGTCTGTGTTTCGCGAATATCCCGCGCTGTTCAACGCACAGCGCAGCCGCCTGCTGTTCATCGATCGCGAAGACGGCGTGGTCAAGCATCGCGTCGGCATCACCGGCGGCATCATCATCAAAGAGTCCGCACACCTTTTCGAAGTCGACCTTGGTCGCCGCAACATCACCCGCATCAACCAGATGACCGGCACCGCCGATCGCGTCTCGGCGTCGTTCACGTGGAGCTGGGAGTATCCGGCTGCGGCCGAGGTGCTGCTCGACATCCGCCAGATGCGGGGCGATGCGGTGTATCTGCGCCAGGGCGGCGTCTGGCGTCTCACCGGCGCGTCGATCAGCGACGGGAAAGAATCGATCGGCGTCTGCAGGTAGCGCGCGTCAGAGCCGTCTGTGAGTGCGACGTTTCCACGGCGTGGGGATCCAGCCGCGGACTGCGAACCAGAGCAGCATCAATGCGCCCGTGCCGAACATCAGGCTGAGGGCGAAGGGGTAGCCGTGCAGCCAGTGCAGCTCGGGCATGTGGTCGAAGTTCATGCCGTAGATGCCGGCGATGAGCGTCAGCGGGAGCATGATCGCGGAGAAGATCGTGAGGACCTTCATGATCTCGTTCGTGCGATTCGCGACGACGGAGAGATACGCGTCCATCGTGCCGGTCATCTGATCGCGGTCGACGTCGATCGTTTCACTGATGCGGTACATGTGATCGTAGGTGTCGCGAAAGTAGATGAGATGCACTTGCTGAATGAACTTCGCGTCGCCGCGTGAAATCTGATTGAGCAGTTCGCGCTGTGGCAGGGAGTGACGGCGCAGGACGTTCACGTCGCGCTTGAGATGCAGCAGCTCGTCGAGGTGCGACTCTTCCGCGTGCGCGAAGATGCGGTCCTGCAGATCGTCCACCGCTTCCTCGATCTGCTCGACGAGCGGAAAGTGCGCGTCGACCATTCCATCGACGATCGAGTACAGAAGAAAGTCGGGACCGCGCTGCAGGAGTCGCCGGTCGGAGACGATGCGATTGCAGACATCGTCGATCGAGCGCAAGGCCTGCTTGTGCACGGTGATCAGAAAGTTGCGGCCGAGGAACGCCGCGATCTTGTACGTCTCGGCGGCGTGCTCGGAGACGTTGACGTCGACGGTGCGGAAGATGAAGAAGTCGTAGTCGGGAAACGAGTCGTACTTCGGAAGCGTGTTGAGCGACAGCGCGTCTTCCGTCGCGAGCTCGTGAAAGCCGAAGCGCACTTCGAGCAGCGGCTCGATCAGCTCATGTTCGGGATGCTGGATGTCGATCCAGATCTGCTGGTCCGACTCGCGGGTCCATTCGTCGATCAGCTCGACGCCGCCCTGGCGAAGCCGATCGTCGCGATGCAACGAAACGCGAATGGTGGTCATGAAGAAGAAGGAGCGCCGGTGCGAGACCGGCGCTCCGGATCGGATTTACAGAATCTCGCTCAGGGCCGTGTACTTGCGACCCTGGCTCGTGGCCACGGCTTCGTACGTGATCTCGCCCTTGTACACGTTCACGCCTTCGGCGAGGCCGGAGTTGCCGCGCACGGCTTTCTCGAAGCCGTTGTTGGCGAGCATGCGCGTGTAGGGGAGCGTGGCGTTGGTCAGTGCGATCGTCGACGTGCGGGGCACGGCGCCGGGCATGTTCGCGACGCAGTAGTGCACGACGTCGTCGACTTCGTACACCGGGTTCGAGTGCGTCGTCGCGTGTGCAGTCTCGACGCAGCCGCCCTGGTCGATGGCGACGTCGACGATGACGGAGCCTTTCTTCATCTCGCTGACCATCGCGCGCGTGACGAGCTTCGGCGCGGCCGCGCCCGGAATGAGCACGCCGCCGATGAGCAGGTCCGCGTGACGGCACGCATCTTCGAGGTGCGCGCGATTCGACGCGAGGGTCTGCACGGTGCCGCGGAAGATGTCGTCGAGCTGGCGGAGGCGATCGAGGTTGTTGTCGAGAATCGTGACGCGCGCGCCAAGGCCGACAGCCATCTTCGCCGCGTTCGTGCCGACGACACCGCCGCCGATGATCACGACGTCCGCGGGCAGCACGCCCGGCACACCGCCGAGGAGCACGCCGCGGCCTTTGTTCGGCTTGTGAAGGTAGTACGCGCCGACGTGCACGGACATGCGTCCCGCGACTTCGGACATCGGCGTGAGCAGGGGGAGAGTGCGGCGGCGTTCGTCGGTGATGGTCTCGTACGCGACGCCGATGATTTTCTTCTCGAGCAGTTTCGCGGTGAGATCCGGAACCGGCGCGAGGTGGAGGTACGTGAAGAGGAGCTGGCCGTCTTTGAGTCGCTTCAGGTCGGCCTCGATCGGCTCCTTGACCTTGACGATCATGTCGGCATCGCTGAAGACCGAGTCGGCATCCGGAAGGATCTTCGCGCCCGCGGCGACGTACTCCTCGTCGGCGAAGCCGCTGCCCAGGCCGGCGCCTTTCTGCACGAGCACTTCGTGTCCATCGGAAGCGAGGTCGCGGACGCCGGACGGCGTCATGCCTACGCGATATTCGTTGTCTTTGATTTCGGTCGGTACGCCGATCCGCATGAGGTGAGTCTCCGTTTCGTATTTCAGAGTCGCGCGCGGATTGTACACACAAGAGGGCCGAGGGCTTTTGGCTCTTCGCATAAACAAAAAGGACCGAGGTTTCCCTCGGCCCTTTGCCCTTGGCCCGCGGCCCTTCGCGCAACGCGCGTCAGTGCCTTGCGGCCTGGCGTCGCGGTGGCGTGGGTTGCTCGGGGAGGTTGAACTTCTGCGGGGCGACGAACTTCGCGGCGGCGAGTGCGTCGGCGACGCCCCAGCCCGTCTTCGCGTCCCAGCCCGGCTCGAGCGTGTCGTGTGCGGTCTTCTCGATCGCCCAGCGTACGTCGGACGGCGTGAGGGTCGGATCGAGCGAGAGCAGCAGCGCGGCGAGCGCGGTGATGTGCGGCGTGGCCATCGACGTGCCGCTCAACTCGAGATACTTCTCCGAGCGGAACGCCGCGCTGATCGGATTGGTGAGGAGCTTCAGCTTCTCGCCGTCGGCGAGCGACACGCCGATCGAGAGGATGAACTGATAGTTCTCCCAGCCCGGCTCGTATTCGCAGACCGCGTCGCGGCAGGTCATGAAGTCCATGTTCCAGTTCGTCGTGCCGTTGTCGTCGTTGTTGTAAATGACGATCGCGGCGGCGCCGGCGTCCTTCGCGTTCTTCGACTTCTCGCGGAACTTGATCTCGCCGCGCTTCACCAGCGCGATCTTGCCCTCGACGCTCGGCGGGAAGTCTTCGGGATAGCCGAGGCCGCAGTCGACGAGCTGGCCGGTGATGTTGCCGTACGGCGAGCCGATGATGCCCCAGGCGTTGTACGCGGTCGTGCTGTTCGGGATCTGAATGTCTGCGCTTTCGTTCACGCCTTCGATGACCGTCGACGGAATGTCGACGCCGGGCGCCATGACGGAGAGGCCGTAGCCGTAGCTCGAAAAGTCTGCCTTGTTGCCCGCGTTGTCGAGCGCGCCGACTGCGAGCACGGCCTGGTAGCGGCCGGGATAATCCATGATGTCGCGATCGCGATTGCCCGCCGCCGCGACGACGACGATGCCGTTGCTCAGCGCCTCGTAGATCGCACGCTCTTCGATTTCGGAGCGCGCGCGCGAGCCGATCGACATGTTGATGACCCAGCGTCCGCCGACCTGCTTCGCCTTCGAGATGACCCAGTCGAGTCCCGCGACGATCTCGTCGTCGTAGCCTTCGCCGCGGATGTTCAGCACCTTCACCGCCCAAAGCTTCACGCCCGGCGCGATGCCGACGACGCCGTATGCGTTGTCGGCTGCGGCGATGATTCCGGCGACGTGCGTGCCGTGTTTGTTGTCGTCCTGCGGCGGTTCCGTCGGCGCGTAGACGTTGTAGCCGCCCGCGTATGCCTGCTGCAGATCGGGATGCGCGAGGTCGATGCCGGTGTCGAGCACCGCGACGTTGACGTTCTGTCCGCGCGTCGCAGCCCAGACGTCCTTCGCGTGCACGACCGGGAGTCCCCACGGCGTGACCTGATTCAGATACTTGAGTCCGATGTTCGTGACCGGCTTGAACGGCGCGGCCGGCCTCATGTCGAGCGCCTCGCGGAGCACCGCCGGCTCGACACTCTCGACCTCGCCCGACGCGCGCAGGGCTTCGGCTTCAGCTTCGGTGAGATCCGCGGAGAACGCGTGGATGTTCGTGTACGTGCGCACGCGATGCTTCGCCGCATCGGTGGAGTTGCTGACCACACGCAGCCCTGCTTTCGCGGGCGCGTTCTTCGTGGCGATCATGTAGCGTCGCGTATCCGCGAACAGGGACGTGGTGACCAGGAGCGCCAATAGGAAAGTGAGTTTTCGATTCATATCGTTTCTTGATGTGCCTTACCGCTTGAGCAGACGGCGTCCGGTGAACGGCTGCGCGGTCCAGCCGATGTCGAGCAATTGATACAGCGTCAGATCGACGCCGTGCGAGAGGTCGGAGCTGATGCTCGGTTCCATGAGCAGGTTCGGCGTCGCGACGACATCCCAGTGATGCGTCGACGAGCCGCCCTGAATCGTGCACGGTGCGTAGAGCCGCACGCGGCCCGACTTCGCAGCACCCGCGAGTTGCGTCGGATCGATGCGCAGCGTGCCGTTGACGGTGTTGCCGAGTTGCGGGCGCAGCGCGTCGCCGTCGCTGGCGGAAATGCTGATGACCGGGATCGTGACGTCCGACGCGTCGTCGGTGTTGCCCATGCCCGGAGGCGTGCAGGTGTCGCGGCGGTTGTCGATGACGACCAGTCCGATCGCGCCCGCGGCCTGCGCATTGCGCGCCTTCACGACGAACGTGCAGGTGCCGCGATCGACGACCGCGACTTTGCCCGCGACCGCGCCGGCATTCGAGTACGCCGTGCAGCCGTCGACAGTCGACGGTCCGTCGACGTTCGCGGCGTCATCCGCGCCGACGAGGCGTCCGCTCATCGTCGCGACGTTCACGGGCACGCCGAACGAGGCGGTGCCGATGTCGTAGTTGCGCGCGATCAGCGCGGGCTCGGTGACGGTGAGCGTCGTGATGGCGGTGAGCATGCGCGGCGCGATGGTGCGCACGTTCGGACCGTCCCACGTGAGGTTGCCGGTGTTGGTCACAGAGACAGAGCGCTGCACGTCGGACATCTGCTCCCAGCGGAGGCCGAGCGATTCGTCGTACGTGAGCGTGTCCGAAACGGAGGGACGGCCTTCGCGAAAGCCAGGCGCCGATGCGGCGCCGGAGATGCCGAGGCCGTGCGCGAGCTCGTGCAATACGACGACGTACAGATCGCTGTGATCGCCGTGGTTGCCGTCGAGTCCGTAGTACCAGTTCGAGGCGCCGAGGCAGGTCGCGTCGTCGACGGAGGCATTGAACTGCGTGAAGATGTCGGCGCGCTGCGGCTCGAGATCGACGCCTGCGAATTTGTTCGCGAGCGCGATCGGATACCAGACGTTCTCTTTCGGCGCGTTGACGAAGCTGTGTTTCCAGACGACCGGCGATGCCTGGCCGAGAACGCCTTCGGTCTCGGTGCAGCCGGCGATCGGCGCGAAGGTCGCGTTGACGATCACGTCGACGTTGGTGTCGATGAGATTCTGCCAGCGCGCGGCCGCGGCTTCGAAGACCGCGAGACGCTGCGCGCCGAGGGTCGTGCCGGGATTCCCGCCGACGGGCGTCGCGGGCGTGGTGTCATTGAAGCCCTGACCGGCTTTGTCGGTGTTGACGATGATGATGCGGCCGGTGCCGGCGAACGCCTGCAGCGAGCAACACATCACGATCAGAAGAAGCGCACGTTTCATCGGGAGTCTCACTTCTCGGCGGCTGCCTTCGTGGGGATCGTTTCGACGGGCGTTTCGAAGAAACGCTTCGCGGCGGCGGCGGAGTCGACGCAGCCGAGGACGAGTTTGCCGTCGGCACCGACGCGCGCGACGACGACTTCCATCGCCGGCATTTCGATCGTGACTCCGGTGTCGGTCTCGA
>DASVNL010000137.1:0-7412 GCA_036383875.1 Thermoanaerobaculia bacterium | reverse complement strand
TTCGTTTCTGAACGATAGCTAGCGTCTGCGAGCCGTTCCGCTGCGCAACAGGCGGAGGATGAACAGCAGCACCACCGCGCCTATGAACGCGACGAAGATGGTGCCGGGCAATCCACCGAACGGCGTCGACACGCCCAGTTTTGCGAACAGCCAGCCGCCCACGAACGCGCCGACGATCCCGATGATGATGTCGCCCACGATCCCGTATCCGGTGCCGCCCATGACCAGCGATGCAAGCACGCCTGCGACGAGTCCGACGATGATCCAAAGCAGAATACCTTCCATGAAGAAAATCCTCCTTGCGTAATGCCGGCCTCAGCCAAAGCAACGTGCGTGCCCTGCGCTACGATCGGCGCGTGATCCTCTCGCTTTTGGCCACACTTGCGATCTCACTTTCCGATGAAAACCTGAACCACATTCCTGCGTCCGAGCGGTCCGCGCTCCTCGCGTTGTATGCGAGTACGCAAGGCGACCGATGGAAGAGTTCGGAGGGTTGGGGTGGGTCGCCGGGAACGGAATGCGACTGGTGGGGCGTGGAGTGTATGCCTGACGAGACCGGCCAGAAGCATGTCATCAGTATCAATTTGCCGGCCAACAACCTGCGCGGCCGGATCCCTGAAGCGATGGAAGCGCTGACGCACCTGCAAACCCTCATGCTGCAGAGCAATGCAATCGAGGGCACGTTGCCCGAATCGATGCTTGAGCGATGGGATGCAGGAACGCTCGACCTTCGCTACGGCACGTCCTACTCGACCATCGAGGAGATCTCCTTCGTCTATCTGACAGAGGTTTGTGGCGCCGAGTCCGTTCGCATCAAACGCGACGGGTCCATCGAGTGGCAACGAGAACGATGTGCGACACCGAAGGCTGACAATCCGCGCCTCTCGTGCGAGATCAAACGCGGCCGGACGCTGCACCTCGACCGGCTGGCGCGGCTGATGGAGCACGGCTTCTTCGACCTGCCGGACCTGCAGAAAGGCGCCGGGTGGATCGATGTCCCGATCACCACGATCCGCGCAACGCGAAACGGCGTAACGACTACACGGGAGATCGGATTGCGAGGCTCGGGCAGTCTTGCCGAATAGAGCATAGAGATGGCTATTCGCGGCCTCATTCAATCAACGCATTGGGAGCGAACGACGACGGCGAAGCGATGTGCGCTCGATTGACGCACGCAGGCGTAAAGTGATCCTCATGAAGCACGCCCTCGTTGCCGCGCTGACGCTCCTCCTCGCTCCGATCCTCACCGCCGACGTCGTGCGCGTCGAAGTCGATGGCGTGATTCATCCGATTGCCGACGAATACGTGGGGCGTGCGATTGATGCGGCGGCGGCGCAGAAGGCGGACGCTGTGGTGCTCGTGATGCGCACGCCGGGCGGCTTGGAGTCGTCGATGCGCGGGATCATCGAGAAGATCATCGAATCGCCGGTGCCTGTGCTCGTGTGGGTGGGACCGTCCGGATCGCGTGCGGCGTCGGCGGGGTTCTTCATTCTCGAAGCGGGCGACGTCGCGGCGATGGCGCCGGGGACGAACACCGGAGCGGCGCATCCGGTCACGCTCGGCGGCGAGAAGATGGACGAAGTGATGAAGATGAAGATTCAGAACGACGCCGCGGCGTTCATGCGCACGATTGCGCAACGACGCGGTCGCAACGTCGCCGTCGCGGAGAGCGGCGTGCGACAGGCGAAGTCGTTCACGGAGGAAGAAGCGCTGCGCCTCAAGCTCATCGACGTCATCGCTGCGGACGTTCCCTCATTACTCAAATGGGCGGACGGCCGCACGATCAAACGTTTCGATGGGAAGCCGCACGTGCTGCACCTCACGAACAAACGCGTCGTCGATTACAAGATGACGCTCAAGCAGAAAGTCCTCGCCTGGATCATGGATCCGAACGTGGCCTTCATTCTTCTCGTCCTCGGCGCGCTCGCGTTGTACGCCGAGTTCAATCATCCCGGCGCGATTCTCCCCGGCGTCGTCGGCCTCATCGCGATTCTGCTCGCGGCGTTCGCACTCAATCTGTTGCCGACGAGCTTTGCCGCGTTTGCATTGATCCTCGCTGCCTTCGGACTCTTCGCCGCCGAGGCGAAGTTCACGTCGTACGGAGTCCTCGGCACGGGAGGCGCCATCTGCATGATTCTCGGAGCGATGATGCTCGTCGACGGACCGATCCCCGAGCTGCGCGTGAAACTGATCACCGCGATCGCGGTCTCGATTCCGATCGCGGTGATCGCGGTCTTCCTCATGACTCTCGTGTTGCGCGCGACCAAACATCGCGTCTCGACCGGCGTTGAAGGAATGATCGGCGAGATCGGCGTCGCGCGGACCATGCTCGCGCCGGACGGCAAAGTCTTCGTGCATGGCGAACTGTGGAACGCGCGCGCGAAAGGCGACGTCGCGGAAGGGGCGCGTGTGCGCGTGCGGGAAGTCGATGGACTGCGCGTGATCGTCGAGGCCGCGGATTAAGTCTTACTGATCCACGGAAGTTCCCAGCGCCCTTCGTCCATGTCGAGCTTCGGCAACTGAACGGGTTTGCCGAGGCGTTCGAGCTGGCGCATTTCCCAGAGCTTCGCGTACTTCCAAAACGTGTAATAGACGTGCATGCCGACGGAGATCACTCCGCGCGCGCCGTCGAGAAATCCGAGATTCACGATGTAGTCGCGCACGAATTTGCCGAACGCGTGACTGAAGATCCCCCACGCATTCGTCGACTTCCCGTCGATGTACATCTGCGCCGCGCCCCAGTACGCGTAGCGCGTCATCTTCGCGATCATGTGATCGAACTCGCGGATGTAGTAGTGCAGCATCTTGTGCCGCAGATCGATCGTCGGACCATCGACGACGAGGTCCGCGTGCACGCGCTTGTTCGGATAGCGCGCGTGGCCGCGATGAAAGAGCCGTGTGACGCGATCGCGCTGCAGGCCGCTGTACTTCACTTCCTTACCGAGCATGAAGTTGCGGCGTCCGACGGAGTACGCCCACGCATCGAGCGGACCTTCGAGCGTGCGTAGCATCTCGTCGCGCAGCTCCGGCGTCACGCGCTCGTCCGCGTCGATGACGAAGATCCAGTCGTGCGACGCGCGATCGATGGCGTAGTTCTTCGTTGCGGCGGCGCCGAGGTATTCGCGCTCTTCGATGCGGACCTGGGGGAGACGTTCGCGCACGCGCTGAACGGTTCCGTCCTTCGACAATGAGTCGACGAGATAGATCTCGTCCGCCCACTCGACGGTGCGCAGACACTCTTCGATCTGCTCGACCTCGTTGAGTGTGTGAATGATGACGGTGACAGGTGGCCGGGGCATCGTGCGCGCGCATTTTACCGGTGCGACAATCACCGCATGCATCGACGTGTTGCCGCCGCTCTTTTGTTCGCCGTTGCGTGCGCCCATCAACCGGTCGTCGACAACGAGCCTGTGACGCTGCGCTCGACTGTGCTCATGAGCTCGAATCGCGCGGGCTCGCAGGTCGTGACGAAGCGCGGCAACGAGTACGTCGTCGACTACGAGTACACGGATCGCGGACGCGGACCGAAGACGCACAGCGTGATGCGTCTCGATGAGCGCGGCCTGCCGGCGTCGGTCGCGACGAGCGGCAACGACTACTACAAGGTCGCGGTCGAAGAGTCGTTCACGGCGGATGGCGGCGTCGCGCGCTGGAGGAACACATCGGAGCAGGGCGAGGCGAAGAGCGGCGCGTTTTACAGCGGCATGTATGGTCCGCCCGAGGAAATGGCGATGCTGGTGCGCGCGGCGATGCGGAACGGTGGACACACCGCGCTGCTTCCATCCGGAGAAGCGCACGTCCGCAAAGCGGATGAGCTGACGGTGCAGGGGACACACATCACCGCGTACGAAATCGCGGGACTCGACTTCACGCCGGTCGACGTGTGGCTCGACGATCAGCAGAACCTCTTCGGTCTCGTCTCCGCGTGGTACTCGGTCATCCGCGAAGGGTACGAAGGCGACGCGCATCGCATGATCGCCGCGGACGACGCGCGTGCGAGTGCGCGGATGGCGAAGCTCGGGAAAACCCTCACGCATGTCCCGGCCGGCAATCGGCTGACGATCATCAACGCGCGCATCTTCGATCCGCGCAGCGGCACGCTCTCCGAACCGACGACCATCAACGTCGAAGGCGAACGCATCGCGAGCATCGGCGTGCCGCAGGAGCGCAACGCCGCGGACATCATCGACGCGGCCGGCAAAGTCGTGATGCCCGGCTTGTGGGACATGCACACGCACCTCAGCACGAGCGACGGGCTGCTCCACATCGCCGCCGGCGTGACCTCGGTGCGCGATCTCGGCAACGACAGTGACGGCCTGCTTGCGATGAAGAAGGAGATCGACAGCGGTGCCGCGGTCGGCCCGCGCATCGCGCTCGCGGGACTCGTCGACGGACCGGGACCGTTTCAGGGACCGACGAACATCCTCGCGGCGAACGAAGCCGAAGCGCGCAAAGCCGTCGACTTCTTCGCGGATCGCAAGTACGAGGGCTTGAAGATCTACAGCTCGATCGTGCCGGAGCTCGTGCCGGTGCTGACGAAGTACGCGCACGAGCGCGGACTTCGCGTCAGCGGTCACATCCCGGCGGGCATGCGCGCGACCGATGCGGTCGACGCGGGCTACGACGAGATTCAGCACGCGAACATGCTCCTGCTGAACTTCATGCCGGACGTGAAGGACACGCGCACGCCGGCGCGCTTCACCGAAGTCGCGAAACGTGCAGCCGATCTGGATTTGCAATCGGCGGAGGTGCAGGCGTTCATCACCAAGCTGCGCGATCGCGGCATCGTCGTCGATCCGACGCTCGCGATCTTCGAGAAGCTCTTCGCCTCGCGTCCGGGCGAGGTCGCGTCGGGCTACGTGACCGTCATCGATCGTCTGCCGCCGCAAGTCCGCAGAAACTACCTGACCGGCGGCCTCGCGGTTCCGGACGGGATGGACGCGCAATATCGCGCGTCATTTCAGAAGATGCTCGACCTCGTCGCCGAGTTGCATCGCAAAGGCGTGAAGGTCGTCGCTGGAACGGACGCGCTCGCGGGATTCTCATTGCATCGCGAGCTCGAGCTCTACGTGAAAGCCGGCATCCCCACCGCAGACGTCCTCCGCCTCGCCACACTCACGCCCGCCGAGATTCTCAAACGCGACAAAGACCTCGGCACCATCGAACCCGGCAAGCTCGCGGACTTCATCGTCATCGATGGAAACCCGCTGGAGAACATCAGTGATGTGAGGAAGGCGGTGACGGTGGTGAAGGGTGGGCGGTGGTACGACGTGCGCGCGGTGTACGCGGAGTTGGGCGTTCAGTGAGGCTGAGCGCTACAACGTGTAATTCTTTTCGAGCAGCACTCGCGCCCGGCGATCGCGCAGGTTGCGAATCTGCGATTCGATGTCGCGCTCGTACGGAATCTTGCGGTGGCTGGCGTAGACGGGCGCGTCGACGGTGATTTTCTTCAGCTCTTCGCCGAACGTGTAGGGCGTGAGGTGGGCAGTTTCGTCGGCGAGGCTCTGCTGGTCGTTCGGGAACGACGCTTCCGTCACGACGGCGACGACGTTCTCGAGCTTGTTCGTGCGCTTCCAGATTTCCGACGTCGGGCCGGTGTCGCCGGTGAAGACGATCGACTGGCCGGCGATCTCGAGGATCGCGCCGGCGGCGGGGATCTGGTGATCGACGTTCACTGCGGTAATGCCTACATCGTTGAACACGATGCGTTTTCCGGGAGTGAGGGACTTGTAGACGACCGCGGGCTTGTTGGTGAGAGGCGAGACGATGTCGGAGAAGTCGGGCCAGACCACGCCGTTGAAGACGTCGCGCGTGAGCAGCTCCATGACCTCTTTTGCTGCGAAGATCGTCAGCGGCCCGGCGGACTGGCTGAAACGATTGTGAATGAGATGAGGCAGATCGCGAATGTGATCCGCGTGCGGGTGCGTGATGAAGACAGCCTGAATCCTGGCCTGCTGAGCGAACGACAGCTTCGAGGTCAGCGTTCCCGCATCCACCGCGAACCAGTCATCGATCAGGTAGCCGGTCAGATTATGTTCTGCATCCGACGCCCCATAGGCGCCGAGCACCTTCAGCCGCATCTCCCGTCCTTCACTCAACTCTCGCAATGGGGGACTGGCCACTATTCTTGCAGCGCTCCCACGGGTTGTCCAGCGAAGTGACGCTCCTCACATGACCCGCACGAACAAAGCAACCAGCGCCCTCTCGTCGTTTCACCCCGCTGTGCGGGAATGGTTCCAATCATCCTTCTCCGCACCGACGCGCGCGCAGCAACTCGGCTGGCCGGCCATCGCCGCCGGCGAGTGGACGCTCATCTTCGCGCCCACCGGCAGCGGCAAAACACTCACCGCATTTCTGTGGGCGCTCGACCGATTGATGTTCACGCCGCGCCCGCCGAAAGAGCAGCGCTGCCGTGTGATCTACGTCTCGCCGTTGAAAGCACTGGCCGTCGACGTCGAGCGCAATCTGCGATCGCCACTCGCCGGAATCGCGAACGTCGCACAGACGCGCGGCGATACGTTCGTGATCCCCGAGATCGCGATCCGCACCGGCGACACGCCGCAGTCGGAGCGCGCGCGATTCCTCCGCGATCCCGCCGACATCCTGATCACCACGCCCGAGTCGCTGTACCTCATGGCGACGTCGAACGCGCGCGACGTCCTGCAGGGCATCGAGACGATCATCATCGACGAGATCCACGCGCTCGTCCCGAACAAACGCGGCGCGCACATGATGCTGTCGCTCGAACGACTCGCGTTGCGCTGCACGAAACCGACGCAACGCATCGGCCTCAGCGCAACACAGCGACCACTCGAAGAAGTCGCGAGATTCATGGGCGGCGCGACACACACAACGAGCGAAGCAACCGCCAACCCACAAGACAGCGAACACGAGATCCACGACGAGTTTGTCGAGCCGGCGAAAACAACTTTCCGCCCGGTCACCATCGTCGACACCGGCGAAAAGAAAAAAATCACGCTGCGCGTCGAAGTGCCGGTCGAAGACATGGCCAAACTCGCGGAGCCGGAGATTACGAGCGGCCCCGCGTCCTCGGGACCCAAGTCCGCGTCCATCTGGCCGGCGATTCATCCGCGACTGCTCGAACTGATTCGCTCCCACACATCGACGCTCATCTTCGTGAACTCGCGACGCCTCGCTGAACGACTCGCTGCCGCGCTCAACGAGCTCGCGGGCGAACAACTCGTCCAGGCGCATCACGGGTCGATCGCGCGCGCGCAACGCGTCGAGATCGAAGACGCGCTGAAGTCGGGACGCTTGCCGGCGCTCGTCGCGACGTCATCACTGGAGCTCGGCATCGACATGGGCGCGATCGATCTCGTGATTCAGATCGAAGCGCCGCCGTCGATCGCGTCGGGCATGCAGCGCATCGGACGCGCGAGTCACCAGGTCGG
>DASVNL010000136.1:0-4565 GCA_036383875.1 Thermoanaerobaculia bacterium | reverse complement strand
GACACGTTCCGCAACACCGCGAACAACGAGTTCGCGGCGCGCGCCACCGGCGGCTTCCGCTTCCGCACGAACCTCGCCGGCACCACCGGCTGCAACCTGCCGGCGGGATCGGGCGTGTTCAACTGCACGTCGAGCCGCGCGACGAAAGAAAACTTCGCGCCGGTCGACGGCGAGTCGATCCTCTCGATCGTCCGCGATCTTCCGATCACGACCTGGAACTACATCACCGAGGGCCAGAACGTCCGTCACATCGGCCCGATGGCCGAAGACTTTTCCGCCGCCTTCCAGCTCGGCGCGAACAACACGAGCATCGGCGTGCAGGACCTCGCCAGCGTCACGCTCGCCGCGGTTCAGGCGCTCGAAGCGCGCACCGCCGAGTTGCAGAAGAAGAACACGGAAATCGAAGTGCTCCGCGGCCAGCTTGCCTCCCTCGAAGAGCGCCTCGCCGCGCTCGAGAAGAAGTAGTCGAACGTGATGCGCGCGGCACTCGTGCCGCGCGCATCACTTGCGTTCAGGCTTTTCGCCAGCGTTCCTGCCAGTGGTGGACGAACGCGTAGAACGTCGGCAACGCGAACAGCGTGAAGAGCGTCGACGTCACGAGGCCGCCGATCATCACGATCGCGAGCGGCCGTTCGATCTCGGTTCCGTGCAATCGCAGGACGAGCAGCGGCAGCAGGCCGAGGATCGCGGTGCAGGCGGTCATCAACTTCGGACGGACGCGGCCGATGCTCGCTTCGCGCAACGCATCGTCGAACGGCGCGCCGTCGGACATCAGCGTTTTTACCTGCGCGATGAGCACGAGGCCGTTTTGCACGGCGATGCCGAAGAGGCCGATCAGGCCGACGAGCGACGAGACGTTCCAGCTCTCGCCCGCGATGAGCAACGCAACGATCCCGCCCACGAACGCATCCGGGAGCGTCGCGAGAATCACCAGCGCCTCCGCGGTCGATCCGAGTGCGAGATAGAGAAGGATGAACACCGCGAACACGGCGACGGAGATCGCGATCAGCAATGAGCGCGTTGCGCGCTCCTGACTCTCGACGCGACCGCCGACGTTGAGGAAGTAGCCGGCGGGGAGCTTCAGCTCGCGTTCGAGTCGCTGGCGGACGTCGCGTGCGGCGCCGCCGAGGTCGCGGCCTTCGACGCTGGCTTCGACGGCGATGCGACGGCTGCCGGCTTCGCGGCGAATCGCGCCGGGGCCGAACGTCTTCGTGATCGTCGCGAGTTGATTGAGCGGAATGCGCGAGCCGTCGTGACCGTCGATCAGCAGCGCGCCGATCGCGTCGACGTTGTCGCGCGCGTCGTCCTGCAGACGCACGATGAGATCGTAGTTGCGCTGGCCGATCCACACCGTCGACGCATCCTGTCCGACCATCCCGATGCGCACCGCGTCGATGACATCGCCGGGCGTGAGTCCGACGCGCGCGGTCGCGGCGCGATCGACTTCGATCTTGAGCTGCGGCAGTCCGGTCATCCGCTCGGCGCGAAGATCCGCGATTCCTTCGACGCGGCTCATGATCGTCTTCGCTTGTTCGCCGAGTCGCGTGAGTGCATCGAGGTCGGGACCGAAGATGCGCACTGATAGATCGGCGGGCGTTCCGCCGAGACCTTCGTCGATGCGCATGCCGAGCGGCGTCGTGAAGAGAATCGACACGCCGGGCACGTTCTCCGTGCGCTCGCGCATGTCCGCCTCGATCTCTTCGAGACTGCGACTGCGCTCTTTCTTCAGCACGACGAGCACGTCGGAGATCGTGTGCGGCATCGGATCTTCGGTGCGCTCCGCGCGTCCCGTGCGACGCACGACGTCTTCGACTTCGGGGATGCCGCGAAACAGATCTTCGACGCGATGATTCAGGCGATCGACTTCGTCGAGTGATGCCTCGGACGGAAGGATCGTCTGCACGAGGAACGCGCCTTCGTCGAGCTCCGGCATGAAGTCGCTGCCGACGACGAACGCCAGCGCGAGCGCGGGAATCGTGATCGCGAGCGTGAGGATCCGCACGAGCCCCGCGTGCTTCATGCACCAGTCGAGTAGCGGCGCGTATCGCCGCTTGATCGCGCGGATGATCCAGACGTCTTCTTCTTTGCCTTCGCTGCGCGGGCGCAGGATGAATCCCGCAGCGATCGGCACGAGCGTCAGCGCGAGCACGAGCGACGCGGCGACTGCCGCGATCACCGCGGCCGCGAGTGGCTTGTACATTCGCCCTTCGATGCCGGTCATCGCGAAGAGGGGAGTGAAGACCGCGATCACGATCAGCGTCGCGAACGTGATCGGCCGTCCGACTTCGATCGATGCGGCGAGCGCGGTCTTCATCCGATCGGCACCGCGATGCTGCGTGAGCCGGTGGATGACGTTCTCGACGACGATGATCGCCGCGTCGACGAGCAGTCCGACTGCGATCGCGAGTCCGCCGAGCGTCATCGTGTTGAGGCCGACGTTCGCCTCGCGTAGAAGGATTCCAGCGAGGCCGATCGACAGCGGAATCGTGAACGTGACGACGAGCGCGGCGCGGAGATCGCCGAGGAGTGCGAAGAGCACGAGGACGACGAAGAACGCGCCGAGCAGCACTGCGCGTCCGACGCCGGAGAGCGACGACTGCACGAGCTCGGACTGATCGTAGACCGCGCGCAATTGCACGCCGGGCGGAAGGCTCTTCTGCAATTCGGCGAACGCCTGACGCACGCCGGCCGCGACCTTCACCGTGTCCGCATCGAACTGCTTCGAGATGCGGCAGCTCACCACTTCGCCTTTCAGCCGATGCGCGATGCCGCGACGCACGGCCGGTGCTTCGCGCACGTCGGCGACGTCGCCGAGGAGCACGGGGGTTGTGCCGCGCATGGCGACGACGGTGGAGCGGAGATCGTCGACCGACTTCGCCATCCCGATCGCGCGCACGTTCCACTCCATCGGACCTTGCACGACGAAGCCGCCGGACGCGTTGCGATTCGCGCTCTCGACTGCATGCAGCACGTCTTCGAGCGACACGCCGCGCGCGGACATGCGATTCGGATCGATGAGCACCTGGAACTGCCGGAGGTATCCGCCGAGGCGTTCGACCGCGGCGACGCCCGGCACGGCGAGCAGGCGATTCTTCACTTCGAACTCGGCGAGATCGCGCAGACTCATCGCGTCCATCACGCCGGGCTCCGCTTCGAGCGTGAACTCGAAGACTTCGTTGAGACGGCCGGTGAGACTCGACACGAGGGGCGTGTCGGTGCCGGGCGGCAACTCGGTCGTGACCTGCGCGACGCGCTCCGCCACGAGCTGGCGCGAGCGGTAGTAGTCGGCGTCAGGCTCGAACTCGATGGTCGTGCTCGCGACGCCGAGCTGCGAGCTCGATCGCACGCGCCGGACACTTGGGAGCCCATTCAACGCGACTTCCATCGGAATCGCGATCGCGGTCTCGAGCTCCTCCGCGCCCATCGACGCGTTCTGCACGATGACGTTGAAGACCGGCGCGGAAAGATCGGGAAACACATCGCGACGCAGGTCGGTCAGCCAGACGGCGCCGATCGCGGAGCCCGCGAGCACGAGCAGCAACGCGACGACCGGCTTCGCGAAGGAACGCGTGATGATTCTTTCAATGAATGAGGGCGGCTCAATGGTCATGGTGGTCGCCTCCGCCTTCGGCTTTCTCGGCTTCGGCCTTCAGCAGAAACGCGCCATCGACGACGACGACCTCGCCGGGCTGCAATCCGGTCAGCACTTCGACTTCGCCTTGCAGATCGCGTCCGCGTCCGACGTTGCGGATCTCGAACGTGCGCTCGCTCTTCGGCACGAACACGACCCACTGATCGCGCACGCGTTGCAACGCCGCGACCGGCACCGTCACGACGTTCTGCCCGGCCGTCGAGACTTGCAACCACGCGCTTGCCGACATTCCCGGACGCAGCACCTGCTGCGGATTCGCGAGCTCGACGCGCACGGGGATCGTGCGCGACTCCGCTTCGACCTGACGGCCGACGTAGGTCACGCGTCCGGTGAACGCCTGGCCCGGATACGCCGCGAGTGTGATGCGCGCTGGCGCGCCGATCGCGACGCGCACGGCATCGCGTTCGAACACGTGCGCCACGAGCCAGAGATGCGCGAGATCGCCGATGCGAAACGCGACGTGCTCCGGATCGATCATCTGTCCGAGCGCGATGTTGCGTTCGATCACCGTGCCCGCGATCGGCGCAACGAGCGGCAGTCGCGATGCATCACCGCCGCGTGTCGCGACGGCACCGAGCGCCTGCAACGTCGCGGTCGCGGCGCGCAACTCTGCAAGTGCCGCGGCGAGATCGGCTTCCGCTTCCTGCACTTCGCGACGCGGCACGATGCGATCCGCAAGCGCGCGTTTGCGTTCGAGCGCAGCGCGCGCGAGAGTCACGCGCGCTTCCGCGGCGTCGTGATCGGCACGGGCGCGGCCGAGGTCGGTGCTTTGCGCTTCGGCGAGCACTTGCCCGGCGCGCACGGTTTGTCCCGGCGATGCGAGCAAACGCACGACGCGCGCAGTCACCGGCGCGCCGACTTCGGCGTAGCGATCCTGATCGGCCTGCAACTCGCCGACGACACTCACGCCTTC
>DASVNL010000135.1:0-19305 GCA_036383875.1 Thermoanaerobaculia bacterium | reverse complement strand
ATGCATGTTTGGGATGAACAGGGCAATCGGTATCTCGACTGCTTTGGGGGCGTGCTCACGGTCTCCGTCGGACACGCGAACAAGGATGTGAATGACGCGATTCATGCGCAGATCGACAAGATCACGCATACGTCGACGTTGTACATCAACAAGCCGGCCGCGGAGTTGGGGGCGGCGGTGGCGGGGATTACGCCGGGGAAGTTGAATCGGAGCTTCTTTTCCAACAGCGGCACTGAGGCCGATGAGACAGCGTTATTGCTCGCGCGGTTGTACACCGGGCGGCAGGAGATCATCGCGCTGCGGCATGCGTATCACGGGCGGACGATGCTCTCGATGTCGGCGGCCGGACACTCGACGTGGCGCCATGGCGGGACCGCCGTTGCGGGGATCAAGCATGCGATGGCGCCGTATTGCTATCGCTGCCCGTTCGGCGCGACGCCGGACAACTGCGGCGTGCGCTGCGCGACCGACATCGAAGACCTGATCCAGACCACGACCGACGGTCAGATCGCCGGCATGATCGCCGAGCCGATCCTTGGCGTCGGCGGATTCATCACGCCGCCGAAGGAGTACTTCAAGATCGTCACCGACATCATTCATCGCTACGGCGGCATCTTCATCGCCGACGAAGTGCAGACCGGCTGGGGACGCACGGGCGACAAGTGGTGCGGTATCGAGCATTGGGACGTCGAGCCCGACGTCATCACGTTCGCGAAAGGCATGGCCAACGGCACGCCGGTCGGATGCACGACCACGACCGACGAGATCGCAGGCGCGCTCAAGCCCCTCACCTTCGCGACGTTCGGCGGCAATCCCGTCACGTCCGCGGCGGCCGTCGCCACGATCAAGTACATCGATCAGCATGACCTCCCGCACAACGCCGCCGTCGTCGGCGCGTATCTGCGCGAGAAGCTCGAGGCGCTGAAAGAGAAGTACCCGATCATCGGCGACGTGCGCGGCATGGGTCTCATGCAGGCCATCGAGTGCGTCGAAGATCGCACGACGAAAGTCCCCGCGCCGAAAGCCGTGCTGCGCGTGTTCGAAGAGACGCGGAAGCGCGGCGTGTTGATCGGCAAGGGCGGCCTGTTCGGCAACGTCATCCGCCTCGGCCCGCCGCTCATCGCGACGAAGAGCGACATCGACGAGCTGGTCACCGCGCTCGACGGCGCATTCGCGACGGTTTAGCTAGCGCGCCACGCACTCGATTTCGAGCAAGAGGTCTTTCCGGCAGATGTCCGCCTCGAGGTAGAGGTTGACCGGAAAGACCTCCGCAAGTCGGGAGGCGATGCGATCCCGATCGGCGGCGTTGCGCACGTACGTCTTCGCCGCCACGACGTTGCCGAGCGTGCGATTCGTCTGGCCGAGGACGACTTCGATGTTGCGGAGCGTCTCGTCGAGCTGCGCGTCGACATCGCCGTGATGCACGGTCTGATGCCCGATCACGCTCGACGTCCCCGACACGAACACCATCCCGCCCCACATCGTCGCGCGTGAGAACGACGGACTCTTCGGACCGTACTGCGGCGGGTAGTGATACGCCGCGACCTGCCGCGGATTCTCGACCTGCACGCCGGCTTCGCGCGCCGCGAGGTAATACGTCACGAGTCCGCGTCCGCGCATCCCCACCGCACTCGCGGCCGGAAGATCGACGTCGTGGTGATACCCCGCCTCGACGAACGCATCGTGGCGACCGGCGCAGAAGAGCTGATAGCGCTCGCGTCCGTGATCGAAGTCGTTGATGCCGCCGACGAAGTTCCACATGCGCACGAAGTACGGATACCCCGCGCGACGCACGTCGGCGATCAGCTTCGCGTAGATCTCACGGCTGCTGACTTCGATCGCATCCGCCGACTCGACGGACATCGATCCGAACAGCAGATCCGCGCCGTCGTTCTCCCAGATCTCGACGCGCGGCTCGGGCTCGAGCTGCAGCGCGGGCACATGCACGCTGTCGGGCAGCGGATCACCGAACGCGATGCGCGCGAGCTCGCCGTTCGGCGTCGCGCTCGCGAGCGGCAGATAGCGGGGAATGAGTTGGATCGCGGGGGCCGACGGCATGAACGTGCGTATTCAACCACGTCATTTGAGTTTGAAGTTCACACTCAGGTTGAAAATCACGTCGACCACCTGGCCGTTCAGCATGCCCGGCTTGAACGTCCATTCCGAGAGCGCGAGCACCGCGGACGCGTTGAGTTGCGGCTCGGGCGACTGGCCGAGGAGCCGGATGTCGCGAACGCAGCCTTCGCGCGTGATGATCGATTCCGCGATCACGAGCAGCGACCGGGTGACCATCGAGCGCCGCACTTCCTCCGGGAACTCCGGCTCGGTGCGTTTCAAGACGACCGGTGCGATGACATCGCCGCCGACGCGCACGAGCTCCGGCTGATCGGCAAGCGCGATCGCATCTTCGTTGAAGCAAACGTTGCGCTTCCCTTTCACGACCAGCAGCTCGGACGTGGTCATCGCCGACGTGATCGTCTCCGGTTCGGCGTACGCGAGGCGCAGCATCGGCTCGAGGATGTCGACGCAGCGGCGATCGCCAAACACACGCGATGTGTCGACCGACTGCACGCGTCCCGTGCGATCGACGGTCGCCGTCACGATGCCCGCCCACGTCCCGCGGCACTTCGCTTTCTCGATCATCGCCTCGCCCAGTCCTCGGGGCAATTTGATCGGCAGCGTGAACGGAGAGCGGCGCACCTCTGTCGTCAGCCCATTTGCCCGCACGACCGGTAGCTTGTCGTCCGGCTCGCCGTCATGCGCGGCCTGCTCTTCGGGCGTCATGAAGGCGCGAACCGCCTTCGGAAAATCCTGCTTGCTGTCTTTGCTGCGCAGCCATTCGAGCCATTCACGCTTCGACTCACGCGCGGCGCCGCCCATGCGTCGCAGCAACTCGCGCGCGTACGCCTCGGACACAGTGAAGTTCTCGCGTTCCGCGGTTCCGGTTTCGCGCAACAGCGCCGGCATCACCGAAGGATCGAGCGCATACGCCTCGACGACATACCAGCGCGACGCCTCACGCACCTTCACGTCGTCCGCGGTGATTGCCGCGGCGACCGCGCCGCTCGGCGCAGCGACGCCGGACTCGATCGCCTGACCCAGCAGGCGCGCGAATCCTTTCGAGTCTTTGTGGCCGAGGAGTCGGGCGGCGACGGCGGGTATCGTGTTGTGGCGGCCCCACAACGCATACCGCGTCGGCGCCGTCACGTCGCGCAACGATCCGCGGTACTTCAAATACAAGTCGATCGCCTCGGGCGCGCCGCGACGTCCGATCGTCTCGACGAACTCCGAGTCGAGCGACGCAGGAAATCGCGAGAGCTGTCCGTGCACGAATGCGACGTCGTCGAGTTTGCCGAGAAGCGTGATTGCGCGGATCTGTTCGCGTGCGGCCTCCGCGTCCTTTTCGTTTTCGAGAGCCACGCGCAACGCCGCGACGTCGCCGCCGCGAATCGCAAGCACGCGAGCTGCGGTGGCGCGTGTCAGCGCATCGGGTGAGCGCAATGCGGCGATCACCGGCGCGGCATCGAACGGCTGATCTTTGACGCGCATCGCGATCGACGCGGCGTCCTGGGCAGAGGCGGAAAGGGAGAACAGCAGCGCGATGAGGGCGACCGGGCGGAGCATGCGCCGACAAGGGTAGCGCCAGTACAATGCCGCGTCATGAAAACCGTCATTCGCAACGGACGCATCGTCACCGCGGTCGACGACTACCACGCCGACATCCTCATCGAAGACGGAAAGGTCGCGATGATCGCGAAGTCGATCGACTTCGACGCCGACCGCGTCATCGATGCGAAAGGCCGGCTCGTGATTCCCGGCGGCATCGACCCGCACACGCACATGGAGCTGCCGTTCGGCGGCACGTCTGCGTCCGACGATTTCGAGACCGGGACGATCGCGGCAGCGCACGGCGGCACGACGACGATCATCGACTTCGCGGTGCAGTCGAAAGGTCAGACGCTCGCGGAGGCGGTCGACACATGGCATGCGAAGGCCGATGGCAAGACCGCGGTCGACTACGGCTTTCACCTCATCTGCACTGATCTCCCCGACATCCGCCTGACCGAGATGAAGTCGATGATCGATCAGGGCGTGTCGAGCTTCAAACTCTTCATGGCTTATCCGGGCGTGTTCCTCGTCGACGACGGCACGATCTACAAGGCGATGCAGACCGCGGGCGAGCATGGTGGCCTGATCTGCATGCACGCCGAGAACGGCGTGGTCATCGACGTGATGGTGAAGCAGGCGCTCGCGCAGGGTCACACCGCGCCGAAGTATCACGCGCTGACGCGGCCGACGAAGGCGGAGGCGGAGGGCGTGCATCGCGCGATCGCACTCGCCGAGATGGCCAAGGCATCGGTGTACATCGTTCACCTCAGTTGCAGCGACGCGCTCGACGAAGTGACGCGCGCGCGCGACATGGGCATCCCCGCATACGCGGAGACGTGTCCGCAGTATCTCTTCCTCGACGACAGCGTGTACGACCGTCCGGGCTTCGAAGGCGCGAAGTGGGTGATGACGCCGGCGATCCGCGCGAAATGGAATCAGGACAAGCTGTGGCGCGGCATTCAGTACAACGACCTGCAGGTCATCTCGACCGATCACTGTCCGTTCTGCATGAAGGAACAGAAAGAGCTCGGCAAGGACGACTTCTCGAAGATCCCGAACGGCGGCCCGGGCGTCGAACATCGCATGAGCCTCGTCTACAACGGTGGCGTAGTCGGTGGTCGCATCTCGGTGAATCGCTTCGTCGAGATCACGTCGACGGCGCAGGCGAAGATCTTCGGACTCTTCCCGCGCAAGGGCACGATCGCGGTCGGCTCGGATGCGGACATCGTGATCTTCGATCCGGATGAAGAGATGACGATCAGCGCGACGACACATCACATGCGCGTCGACTACTCCGCGTACGAAGGAATGAAGGTGCGCGGCGTGACGAAGACGGTGTTGTCGCGCGGCGAGGTCGTGATCGAGGAAGGGAAGTACGTCGGCCGCAAAGGCCACGGCTCATTCCTCAAGCGCGGCCACGCGTTCTCACCGCGATAGCGCGCGCACGCTATTCGTAGCGCCGCCTTCCAGGCGGCCGGACCGCCGCCTTCCAGGCGGCAAGCGAGCTGGAAGCTCGCGCTACGGCCGGCTAGAAGCCGGCGCTACGGAACCTTCTCACGTTGCCATCCGGCATCGCCGCGATCACGCCGTCCGTCGTCACGACGATCACGGGCAGGCCGAGTCGCGCCGACTCCGCGCGATCGCGCGCGGACGGTTGCGGTTCGCCGTGCGGGTGCGTGTGGATGATCGCGAGCGTGCGCGCCGGAATCGTTCCTTTGAAGCTCGCGTGGCGCAGACCGCGCGATGGCCACGGCTGCAGCGTGAGCGATCCGTCGCCTTCGAGAATCAAGAACGCGGCGCGCTCGTGTTGCAGTTTTCCGTAGCCGGACCTGACCAGCAGATCCTCGTACCACACGTTCGCCTGCGGAGATGCGAGGAGCGCGATCATGAGCCACGCGAGCATGACCGCACGTTCGCGCGCGGGGCCGCATCAAGACCTGTGCGAAACCTTGGAAAGTTCTAGACTGCGCGCGATGCCGCTTCGATTCGGCGCGTTCACGTTCGATGCGAAAGCACGCGAGCTCCGTCGCGACGGCGCGCTCGTCGCGCTGTCGCCGAAGGCGTTCCGACTGCTCGAACTGCTGATCGACGCGCGACCGAATGCGGTGTCGCACGAGGCGCTCTACACCGAGTTGTGGCCCGACGTCATCGTCGAGCCGGGCAATCTGCACGGGCTCGTGTCCGAAGTTCGCAGCGCGACTGCGCACGATGTGATTCGCACCGTGCATCGCATCGGCTACGCGTTCGCACTCGCCGCGATCGATGCCGACTCCGCGCATTTCTCCGTGCTCCTCGGCGACGATGAAATCCCGCTGCGCAGCGGCGAGAACGGCATCGGGCGCGATCCTCGCGGCGTGATCGTCATCAACGCACCCAACGTTTCACGCAATCACGCCCGCCTCCTCGTCAACGGCCCGCGAGTCACGCTCGAAGACCTCGGCAGCAAGAACGGCACGTTCATCGGCACGACGCGCGTCAGCGGATCGAGCGAGGTGCGCGACGGCGACGAGATCCTGATCGGCACGACGAAGCTGCGACTCGTACGCGTCGACGCAATGCGCACGACGCTGACCGCGGGCTAGCGGAAGTCGCGGATCAGCACCGCGTCACGCGTCGACTCGCCGCGCGAGATCGCGAGACTCTTGCCGTCGCCGCCGAGGTCGAAGGCGAAGATCTCGCCCGACTTGAAGAACGTTTCCTGACGCGGCGCGCGTCCGTCGAGCTCCTGCCGCCACACGTTCGCGACGCCGTCCGCGTAGTCGACGAACAGAAATCCGCGGCCGTCCGGCGCCCACTGAAGCATCGGAAGCGCGCCTTTCGACGGCACATCGAAGTAGCGCGTCGGTGTGACGCCATCCATCGCGACGAGCGCCGTGCGCCAGATCGAACCGCTCTCGCCGTTCGTGCGCAGACGGCAGAGCAGCCACTTCCCGTCCGGCGACAACGTCGGGCGATTCGTCGGCACCTTCGTGATCGCCACGGGCGGCGTGGATCCGTCAAGCGGAACACGCCACGCGAACTGTTGTTCGTCGGACCGCATGTAGATGAGCGAGCGTCCGTCGGGTGTGAATGCGGGCGAGCCGACGTTGCCGTCGTGCGTGATCTGCCGCGCGTTCGCGCCGTTCGCATCGACCATCCACACCTGATTCGTCCCCGACTTGTCGGAGAGATACGCGACGTGCTTGCCATCGGGCGACACCGCGATGTTCCACGCGGCCATGTTGTGAATCAGCCGTCGCGGCGCGCCGCCTTTCGCATCGACGGCGAAAATCGTATTCATCCCGTCGGCCGATCCGTGGAACAGCACCTCGGAATCGCCGAGCCAGCGCACGCCGCCCGTGCCGCCGCCGATGCGATTGCCGATGCCCGACGTGAGCGGGCGCATGGCGTCGTGGCCGAGGGAGGCGGTGTAGATGTTCGAGTCGGTGGTGTCGCGAACGACGGAGAACGAGCGCGAGTCGGCGGTCGGCGTGACGCCGTAGTACGCGCTCACTTCCGACGTCACCTTCTTGCCCGACGTGTCGCCGGACAAGACGTACCAGATCTGCGGCGGTTGCTCGCGATCGTACGCGGCGACCAGCAGACCGCTGCCGTCCGCGAGCCACGCGTACGAGCCGACGGCTGCGAACTGCGGCGTCCGCACTTGCGTGATCGCCTTCGTCGCGAGGTTCATGAGAAAGAAGCCGCCGGAGTTGCGCTTCGCGACGTTCCCGCCGATGAACGAGATCGCCTCGCCGTCCGCCGTCCACGTCGGCGAGCTGATGAACTCGGGTTGCTTGCGGCGCAGCAGCGTCTGTTCGCCACTGCCATCGACGGCTGCGATCGTGAGGACGTGATAGCGATCGATGACGTTGTAGCGGCGGAACGTGACGCGCTTGCCGTCGGGTGAGAGCGAGAACCAGTTCTCGGTGTCGTCGGCGATGCGACGCGGCGCGCCGCCGAGGAGCGGGATCTGATCGAGGTTGAGAACGTTCTGCTCTCGATGACTCGCGGACGTGAAGTACGCGTACGCGCCGTCGGGAGAAACCTGGACCGTGTAGTACGTCGTCGGCGTCGGATCGATGATGCGAGTGACCGTCCCGGTCGCGATCTGTTTGACGAACAGCGCTTCGTTCGCGCCGTCGCGTTCGGAGTAGACGAGGTACTTGCCGTCCGGCGAGATCGCGGCCGTCGTGACTTTGCCGCTGTTCGTGAGCCGCGACATGATCATCGGCGGCGCCGGTTCTTTCGCAGGCTCGCGACGGTTGACGTACCACATCGCAGCGAGTGCGATCAGCGGCAGCAACACGAGCGCAAGCCACGGCGACACGCGACGAGGCTTCGTCGCGACGGCGACGTCTTCGATCGACTCGCGGAGATCGAGCGCGGCGTCGCGCAGCGAGTCGTAGCGGAGTCGCGGTTCTTTGCGCAGACAACGGCGCACGACGCGACGCAGCGACGGCGGCACGCGGTCCATCGGCGGATCGCGATGCACGACGTTGTGAATCGTGTCCGCGTATTGCTCCGCCGCAAACGCGCTCTCGCCAACCAGCAACTCGTACAGCACCGCGCCGAATGCAAAGACGTCCGCGCGATGATCGATCGACTTCCCTTCGATCTGCTCGGGCGACATGTACGCCGTCGTGCCGACGCGCGACGTCGGCGTGGTGATGCCGGTCGCGCCGCGCTCGCCGATCCGCTCGGTGAGTTTCGCGACGCCGAAGTCGACGATCTTCGCGTGACCGTCGAGCGTGACCATGACGTTGTCGGGCTTGAGGTCGCGATGGACGATGCCCGCGTCGTGCGCCTTCGCCAATCCGTCCGCGATTTGCGCCATCAGCTCGACGCGACTCTCGAGGCTGCGCCGCTTGCGCATCCACTCGGAGAGCGGCACTCCGTCGATGAGCTCCATCGCCAGAAAGTGCACGTCGCCATCCGACCCCGCATCGTGCACCGCAACGATCGACGGATGATTGAGCCCCGACGACGCCCGCGCCTCCCGCACGAATCGCGCAACGCGCTCCGGATCGGAGGTCCGATTCTTCGGCAGGATCTTCAGCGCAACCCGGCGCCCCAGTTGAAGGTCCTGCGCCGCATACACCTCCCCCATCCCACCGCGTCGCAACAGCGACACGATCTCGTATCGCCCGACCGTAGTGCCGACCATGTCTTGGTTTACGTGCGGGCATGGGAAAAGTTGGCGGCGTGGTCGTGGAGACGAACGATGAGTGATGAGTGATGAGCCTAAGGGCAAGCGTCGCGGGCATGGTCAACTCACGACGCCGTTCATCACTCATCATTCATCACTCATCATTCGTCTCCGCAAACGCGTGCTAATCTCTCCAGCCACTCATCAACCAGGAGCGAACACCCATGTCGCGTATTGTGAAATGCGGGCTCATCCAGACGGCGCTGGCGGCGGATACGTCCGAATCGCTCGAGAAGATTCGTGATGCGCAGATCGAGCGCACGTTGCAGTACATCGATCAGGCCGGACAGCAGGGCGTGCAGATGATCTGCATGCAGGAAATCTTCACCGGTCCGTACTTTTGCGCGGAACAGAACACGCGCTGGTATGACTCGGTCGAGAAGATTCCCGACGGGCCGACGACGAAGTTGATGCAGGAGTACGCGAAAAAGTACTCGATGGTCATCGTCGTGCCGCTCTACGAAGAAGAAGACACCGGCATCTACTACAACACCGCCGCGGTCATCGACGCCGACGGGAAGTACCTCGGCAAGTACCGCAAGAATCACATCCCGCACGTCGCGCCCGGCTTCTGGGAGAAGTACTACTTCCGTCCCGGCAACCTCGGCTACCCCGTGTTCGACACGGCGTACGCGAAGGTCGGCGTGTACATCTGCTACGACCGTCACTTCCCCGAGGGCGCGCGCGAGCTCGGACTCGCCGGTGCGGAGGTCGTGTTCAATCCGTCCGCGACCGTGGCCGGCCTCTCCGAATACCTCTGGAAACTCGAGCAGCCCGCACACGCCGTCGCGAACGGATACTTCGTCGGCGCGATCAATCGCGTGGGCACCGAGGCGCCGTGGAACATCGGCGAGTTTTACGGACAGAGCTACTTCTGCGATCCGCGCGGACAGATCATCGCCATCGCGCCGCGCGACCAGGACGCGCTCGTCGTCGCCGATCTCGACTTCGACAAGATCCGCGAAGTGCGCAACACGTGGCAGTTCTTCCGCGATCGCCGTCCCGAGACGTACAACGGGATCGTTCGCCTCTAAGACATGGACAGCAGCGCGGTCCTGCCGGATCCACACGCGGCCAGTCTCCTCGGACAGGAGACTGAGCCGCCGGTCCACAGGCCGCGCCCCCTCTTCCGCCACTATCCCGGCCCCGTCGCCTGCAGCATCGTCGGCGCGCTCTTCGCCGCGCTCACCGCATACGGCTACCTCACCGACGCGGCGACGCTCTCACCCGGCTTCTATCAGTTCATTGCCACGCTGACGGCGCTCATGCTCGTCGGCGCGATCGTCACGACGTGGAACTGGATCGGGTTCGGCGTGACGATGTCGATGCGCGAGCACGGCGTCGTGATCGTCGCGCGCGGCAAGCAAACCTCGCTGCGATTCGCCGACATCGACGCGATCACGCTGGCCGATCGTCCGCGTTACAACGAGGAGCGCATGGTCGTCGCGCTGACGCGCAGGATCACCATCGACGGACTGCGCATCAACTACGTCGCGCTGCCGGAAGATCCGCTCAACCCGATGCTCAATCGCCTCTTCGCGCGACTCGCCGCGGAGCCGCGCGAACGTTCCGGTGCACGCTGGACGTTCGAACGCGCGACGCTGCACGCGCGCAACGAAACGGTTCCCGCGGATCTCATCGCGAAGGCGGCGATGTTCGACAACGAAGTGCGCCTGTGGCGTCGCGGCGAAGAGTCGCCCTTCCTCGCCGTGCCCGCGTCATCGAAGAACGCGTACGTGCTGCTGCATCTCGCGGACAACGCGGTGCAGAACAACGTCCCCGCGAAAACCGTCGCCGAGCACGTAGCCGACGACGGCACCGCCCTCGGCCGTCTGCTCTTCGTGCGGCGCACCTCCGTGACCTCGGTACTTTGGTACACCGCACTGATCTACGCGGCGCTATGGGTCGGATCGTTGTCGATCGCCAAGTTCCTTCCCGAGTTCACGCGTGCAGGACGCGGCGCGCTCCTCGCGCTCGCGGTGCTGATCGCGTTCTATGCGATCGGCCGCATCGCGATGCGGTATCGCTTTCACGAACGCGGCGTCATCCACACGACGCTTCTCGGCAATCGCACGCTGCTCTACGCGTCCGTGCACAGCATGACCTGGCGCGCAACGACGACGCTCATCAACAGCATCTCCACAGGCACCACCAACACGATCCTGTTCACGCCGTCCGACGACACGAAGCCGCTGAAGATCAAGCTGCATCGCTGGCGCGCCGTCGACAACGACCTCGAACCACTGCGCGACGGCATCGCGCAGCAGATCGCGTATCGCCTGCACCAACAACTCGCGGACGGATTCACGATTGCGTGGACGTCGCGGGCCACGTTCACGCAAGGCGGCATCATCCTGAAGACGGGACTCCTCGGACGCGGTGAAGAAGTGCTGCGCTACGACCAGCCCATCGGCATGTTCTTCAACGAGGGATATCTCACGCTCTTTCGCGAGACGTGGCGTAGTCCGCTGGCGACGCTCAATACCGCGGCGGAGAATTTCTATCCCGGACTGGCGCTCTTCCAGACGCTCATGCAGCAACTGCACGAGCAGCGCGTCGCGATGTAATTCGCGCGATTTGCGCAGTCATTGCGCATCTTTGTTGCCGACGCCGCTCATTGCTGCAACGCGTGCGAAACCGCACTTGGCGCCGCGCGAAATGCCTCCTACGTTGCACTGCATAAGGAGGCCACGATGCTCTGGTTCATTCTGTTTTCGCTGCTGCAACGACCGTTCTTCAACCTCACCGGCGACGAAGGTTCGGGACTCGATCCGCATGGCGGACGTCCGGCGGCTTTGTCGCGTTGCACGGATGAGGGCAACGGTCTCGATCCGCATGGCGGGCCGTGCACGCAGTCGACGCTGAGCGGCGACGATGGCAACGGCCTCGATCCGCACGGCGGATCCAAATTCGGCTACCAGGGTTCGGGCATCGACCCGAACGGCTGAAGCGCCCCACAGTTCGCGAGCGCCGGTTTCGTCAGGAGACCGGCGCTCCGAACATCATTCGATGTCCGTCGATCGTGCGGATGCCGAACTCACGCATGCCCCACCACTCGCTGCGCACATTCTTGATGAACGACACACCCTTCGCCGCGAACTCCGCGTACAACGCATCGATGTCGTCGACGACGACGTACGCGAAGTACTGATGATCGCCGAGGTCCATGGGCGAGATGGCGTCGCTGCATTCGCCGGCCATGATGAAACAGGCGTCGCGTTCGAAGAATCGCCAGCCGTCGTCGCCGATCTCGCGAACCGTGAATCCGAGGACGTCGCGATAGTACGCGGCGGAGCGCAGCAGGTCATGCACGGCAATCACATACCGCGGATGCTTCATCATTTCAGTACGCCTCCCCAATCCGCCGGATCGACGTCCGCGATCGATTGCGTGAACGTCCAGATGTGACCACCCGGATCCTGCGCCGTGTACTGACGCTCGCCGTACGGCCAATCAACCGGTTCGCTCGCGATGCGCGCGCCTTCGCGTTTCGCCTGTTCAAAGTGCGCGTTCGCGTCGCCGACGCGAATCATCACCGAGTGCGCGGCCGGCGTTTCGTCGCTGTGCGCGACGACGACTGCGCCGCCGCCATCGACGACGAGTTGAATGCGGTGATCGCCGATCAGCAAACGCTGTTTGAATCCAAACGCACGACACAGAAACTCGGCCGCGCCGGCGACGTCGCTGTAGCCGAGAACGGGGATGACGACGGAGTTCGGGATCGATCGATTTTCCATCATGATTTGTAGACGTCGGTGTTCAGGTACTTCAGTCCGGAGTCGCACATCAGCGTCACGACCTTCGCACCGGATCCGAGTCGCTGTGCGATCTGAATCGCCGCGATGACGTTCGCACCGGACGACGTGCCCGCGAACAAGCCCTCTTGGCGCGCGAGCCGCCGCGCCATTTCCTTCGCGTCGTCCGTTTTCACCGCGACGACTTCGTCGACGACGCTCGCATCCCACAACGGCGGCCTATAGCCGATGCCGACGCCTTCGATCTTGTGCGGTCCCGGTTGTCCGCCCGACAACACGGGCGATTCGCCCGGCTCGACTGCGATCGTGGTGATGCTCGCCTTACGGCCTTTGAGAATTTCCGACACGCCACGCAACGATGCAAACGTTCCGACGCTGTGCACGAACGCATCAACCTCGCCATTCGTCTGCGTCCAGATCTCCTCGGCCAATGGGTAATAGCCCGCGATCGCATCGTGATTGTTGAGCTGATCCGTCCAGAACGTGTTCGGCGCCTGACTCAGCTCGCGCGCCTTCTCGATCATGTCGAGAATGAGCTTCTTCGTCGTCAGTCCGCCTTCACTCGCGACGAGCGTGAGGTCGGCGCCGAGGGCGCGCATTTGATCGAGCTTTTCGCGACTGAACGCGTCGGAGCTGACGATCCGGATGCGATACCCCTTCGCCGCGCAGACGAACGCGAGTGACGCGCCGGTGCTGCCGCCCGTGTATTCGACGACCGTTCCGCCGGGCTGCAATCGTCCGTCTGCTTCCGCGCGCGCGATCACGGAGAGCGCCATGCGGTCCTTCATGCTGCCCGTCGGGTTTTGCCATTCGAGTTTCACGAAGATGTCCGCGCATCCGGCCGGGACGACCTTGCGCAGCCGGACCATCGACGTGTTGCCGATCGATTGGAGAACGTCCATGGCGCGCTATCGTATCGCCATGCGCATCCTCCGCCTGCTCGCCGCGCTCGTCATCCTCACGCCAACGTTGCACGCCGCCGACACCGCGACGACGTTGCGCAAGCAAACGCTCGAACTCCTCGACGCCGTGACGGCCGGCGACGCGAAAGTGTGGGACCGCTACCTGCACGCCGACGCGATCATCACCGTCGAAGACGGACGCGTGCAGCGCAAAGACGAAATGGTCAAAGGCATTCGCCCGCTGCCGAAAGGCGTGTCCGGCAATCTGAAGATCCTCGACTTCAAACTCGTCGAGCGCGCGTCGACGGCGATCACGAACTACCTCATCGACGAGGACGAGAACTATCACGGCCACGTCATTCACTGTCAGTACCGCGCCACCGACACGTGGGTGAAGACGACGAGCGGCTGGCGCATCCTCGCGTCGCAGATCCACGCCGTGCGCACCGATCCGCCCGCGATGCAACTGAGCGACGCGCAACTCGACGCGTACATCGGCAAGTACGCACTCACACCGGAGCTCACGTTCGAGATTCGCCGCGGCGCGAAGGGACTCGAATCGAAGCGCGGCACGCGCGACTGGCAACCGATCCTCGCCGAAGCGCCGGACGTGCTGTTCAATCCAGGCAGCCCGCGCTATCGCATGATCTTCCAGCGCGACGCTGTCGGTCGCATCACCGGCTTCGCAGAACGTCGCGAGGCGTGGGACCTCAACTGGAAACGACTGCCGTAGCTCAGTCTGGACGGCTGAGCTCGCTTTGGGCATGATAGGTACCGTTATGCCGTTAAGCACCGAAGCAACCGCCAGTTCTGCCGCCAGCCAGCCCGTCGACGACACATCACTGACCGAGACGCTCACGAACGAGCACGGAAAAGTGTTTTACGAAGCCACCTACGACGTGAGGGATCAGCAGGTCACGCTGGTCCGCGAAACGTGGTACGACGACTCGTTGCGCGCGCTCAATGAGCCCGGCGATGCGTCCGCCGATCAAACCAGCGAACCGCAACCGCGCAACCCGGTGGTCGCGATGGAAGCCACGAGGCTCGTCTGGCAGATCATCAAGGATGGCCTTCCGGTGGCGAACACCGAGGACACGAAATCGTCCGTGCTGTCCGCGTCGGACCCCGATTCGATGAACTACGCCAACGCCAAGTCCGGCTCGTCGACTTCGTTCTGGTGGAAGATCTACAACACCCTGACCGGAACCGTCTACGTTGAGATCGACCTGAAAGCGCAGGGGTATCTGCACGGACAGCCGATCTCGACCTCTCCTGCGCCGAAGGGGTTCTACCTTCCGAGCGTGTACTTCAACGTGACCAAGTGCGAGGTCTCCTGGGCCTGCTCCGCCACCGGTTACGCCAATCTCGAGAACCCCGTCAACGTCGGCAGCGAACACGAGGCCGTCGCCGAGATCGCCATGCACGGCAAGCTCTCGGCCTCGCTGTTGTTCAAGTCATGGAGCATGACCGTCGGATTCGTGGCCAACGGGCAAAACGGATTCCGGTGCGTCGGCTCCGAGTAGAGACGATTCGAGCGCAACCTCCGTCGTGACGATGGTCGCGTACTCGCCGCTCAGGTTCGCGAGCGACAGCGCATGCACTTCCTGCGACGTGCGCCATTGGCCGTCGTAGTCGGCGCGGCCGAAGGTCGCGGTGGCGTCGGCGACGACGAACGTTTCGAAGCCGAGGTTGCCGGACATTCGCGCGGTCGCTTCGACGGAGTTGTTCGTGATCACGCCGACGATCACGACGCGCGCGATGTTCGCGGCGCGCAGTTCATCGAGCAGCGACGTTCCGATGAACGCGCTGTTCGTTTTCTTCTCGATCACGCGCTCGCCGTCGAGCGGCATCACTTCGTCTTTGAAGTCGAATCCGGGCTGGCCAGGGCGATACGTCGAGTTGGGCTCGACGGACGCGTGACGCACATGGAAGACAGGCCACGCGCGTGCGCGCCAGTCCTCGAGCAGGCGGCGTATGTTCTGCTCCGCGTCGGGGTTGTTGCGATCGTTGCCCCAAGACGGGTCGTCGATCGCGCGCTGCACGTCGATGATCAGAAGAGCCGGACTCATCGACGTACACTTTCGCACATGATCGAACGCCTGATTCCGCCCGCGACGGACGACGACATTCGCGGACTCGCCGACGTGCTCGCGGATGCAGTGGCGTCCGGCGCGTCGGTGAGTTTCATGGACTCGTTCGATGCCGAACGCGCCGCGGAGTGGTGGCGACAGACACTCGCATCGTCGCGTGAACGCGCAATCTTCCTCGTTGCGCGCGACGCCGAGGGAATCGTGGGGACGGTGCAGGTGCAGCCAGCGTGGGCGCCGAACCAGCCGCATCGCGGCGACGTCGCGAAGTTGCTCGTGCATCGGCGTGCGCGTGGCAAGGGCGTCGGCGCGGAGTTGATGCGCGCCGTCGAGTCGCACGCGCGCGACGCGGGCTACACGCTACTCACGCTCGACACCGTGCGCGGCGATGCGGCGGAGCGGCTGTACGAACGCGAAGGCTGGTCGCGCGTCGGCGTCATTCCGGACTACGCGCTCTACCCCGACGGCACGCTTTGCGACACGGTGATTTTCTACAAGAAGCTGCTCTGACGTGGCTCGCGCTTTGCGATTTGAAGCCCTCGGAGGACCAACTCATGAGCAATCAAAACAATCGCGGCGGTGATGATGCGGCGTCGAGCAACACGCCTGCTGAGCCCGATCGCAAACATAAAAGCGGCGGGAACATGGGCGCAGGCCAGTCGGGCGGCAAGAGCTTCGGCGCGGAGAAGCCGGAGCAGCGCGACGACAACGGCAGCAAAGAAGCCGGCCTGACCTGGGACTCGTAGCGAACCCGAGGAGCGGCGCCGCTTCGGCGTCGCTCCGTTTTAAGATCGCGGCGTGATTCGCACCCTCACCCACGCCGACTTCGACGCACTCCACGCCGCGTTCGTCGAAGCATTCAGCGACTACATCGTTCCGATGAAGCCCACGCGCGAACAGCTCGCCGAAATGTTCACGCGACGCGGCTACGTGCCCGACGTTTCCGTCGCAAAGTTCGAGGACGATCGGATCGTCGCGTTCACCGCGAACTGCATCGACGGCACGCGCGCGTACGACAGCGGCACCGGCGTCGTCCCGTCGTATCGTCGCAGCGGACTCGCGCGCAAGCTGATGGAGCGTTCGTTCGAGTTGCTGCGCGAGCGCGGCTGTACGGAGTACGTCCTCGAGGTGCTAGAGCAGAACGAGAAGGCGCATCAGCTCTATCTCGCCTGCGGGTTCAACGAGACGCGACGCTTTCAATGCTGGACGTTCGATCGCCAGTCGAGCGAGCCGATGCGCGACAGCGCACTCATCGCGGAACACTGGTGGACGATCGCACCGAGCTGGCAGAACTCGACGAGCTCCGTCGAGCGCGCCCGCGACACGAAAGTCATCCTCGGCAATCGCGACGCGTACGCAATCGTCTTCCCGTCGAACGGCGATCTGCCGCAGCTCGCGGTGAGTCCGCACACCCGTCGCATCGGACTCGGCACGCGCCTCCTCGAGTCGGCCGCGACCGTCGCGGGGAAGCCGCTGCGCATCATCAACGTCGACGATCGCGACACGGGAATCGCCCGTTTTCTCGAGAAGGCCGGGGCGAAGAAAACCGTGCGCCAAATCGAGATGATGAAGCCGCTGTAATTGCCGATACTGGCGGACTTTGTGCTTCGACAAAGTCGGACGATCCAACGATGCCTCAAGCAACCGTACTGGTCGTCGAGGACGATGACGACATCCGCCGCCTCGTCATACAGTGTCTCGAACAGCGCGCCTTGCAGGTCGTCGGCGCACGCGACGGTGCAGACGCCCTTCATCAGATCAGCCGGGCGCGGTACGGCGTAGTCATCCTCGATCTGATGATGCCGCACATGAGCGGGATCGACTTCCTCGACTCGCTCAACGTGCTGCTGTTCGATCCGATGATGAAGTCGATTCAGCAGCCGCCGGCCGTGCTCGTCATGACCAGCGCGGCCGAAGAGGCGGTGCCGAGTCACGAGCTCGAGCGACGCTTTCCGATGGTGCGCGGCGTGTTGCGCAAACCGCTCGACGTCGACGATCTAGCGCGACGCGTCGACTCGCTACTGCGCTAGCGCGGTGTCGATCGCGCGCGTCACGGCTTCGCGCGAAAGGTCGCCTTTGTACAACACCGTCACGGCCCTCGTGAGGATCTGACGACGCTCGTCGTCGTTCACGAATCGCGACGTGATGATGACGACCGGCGTCGCCGCGGTGTTCGGATCGCTCTTCAAGCGCTGCAGCACTTCATGTCCGCCGACGCCCGGCATCATGAGGTCGAGCAGGATGACGTCGGGATGATCGGCCTGCGCGCGCGCGATGCCCGCGAGTCCGTTCTCGGCTTCCATGACCTGGGTACCCGGACGCGCCGCGAAGCTGGAGATCGCGTAGCGCGCGGTCTCGTCGTCGTCGATCACGAGGACGCGCAAGTTGCCCGGCGCCGCATTCGAGGGCTCGGCATTCACCACCGGCTCCGGCGCGACTTCCTGTCCCGCGGAGGCGTGACGAATCGGAATCTCCGCCCAGAACGTCGAGCCGAGTCCGGGGGAGCTGCGCACGCCGACGCGACCGCCGAGGAGCGTCGCGAGCTTGCGCGTGAGCGGAAGGCCGAGGCCGGTGCCTTTGAGCATGCGCTGCAGCGGATTGTCGATCTGCGTGAAGTCGTCGAAGATCCGCTCCTGATCGTCCGGCGCGATGCCGATGCCCGTGTCGGCGACGTGGAACATCACGCGATCGCCGCCCGACGCGGACGCCGACACGCGAATCTCTCCGGCTTCCGTGAACTTGAGCGCGTTGGAGATGAAGTTGCGCAAGATCTGCGACAGCTTCCCCTCGTCCGTATACATCGGCGGCAACCCCTCGGGATCATCGAATACCAGCGACAGCGAACGATTCACGAGCAGCGGGCGCAACATGCCGCGCAGCGCGCTGAACAGCGTCGCCACTTCGAACTCGGCGGGACGAATCTCGATCTTGCCCGCCTCGATCTTCGCGAGATCCAACAGGTCGCTGACCAGACTCTCGAGATCCTCGGCCGCGCGACGAATCAACGCGACCTGCTTCTGCCCTTCCGTGTCCCGCACTGATTCTTCCAGCAAGCGTCCGAGCGCGAGGATCGCGTTCACCGGTGTGCGGAACTCGTGACTCATGTCCGAGAGGAAGCGCGTCTTGATCTGATCGGACCGTCGCAGCGACTCCGCTTTTTCGTCGAGCTCCGCGTACAGCGCGAGCACGCCGCGATTCGTATCCTCGAGCTCCTGATTGAGCCGCTGCAAATCGTCGGAACGCGAATTCAACTCGCCGAGCGCGGAGAGCAGCTCCGTGTTCTGTTGCTGAATCTCTTCGATCGGACTCTCGGGCCGCTGCTTCGACAGCTCATCGACGACGCGACGCAGCCGATCCGTGTCGAACGTCGGAGCGGTCGGTGGAAAGTGCTTCCGCATCGCGACGATCGTGCCCTTGCCGGGCGTCGTACTGATCTGCAGATCGTCCATCAAACGGCGCGCGCCGACGATGCCGATGCCCATGCCGGTGCTCGAGCGATAGCGTCCCGCGAGCACGTCGTCGAGATTCGGGATGCCTTGCCCGCGATCGCTGACCGTCATCAACAGAGCCTGCATCCCGCTTTGACTCTCGACGCCGAACTCGATGCGACCACCACCCGCGTAGCGCAGCGCATTGCGCGCGATTTCCGAAGCGACGGTGGCGATGCGCGTCTGATCCTGCTCGTCGAATCCGAGCAGCGCCGCGACCTGACGGGCACGCCGCCGCGCTGCGACGAGGTCGTACTCGAAATGAAGCGAGATCGA
>DASVNL010000134.1:0-5787 GCA_036383875.1 Thermoanaerobaculia bacterium | reverse complement strand
ACGGGCAACGCGGACGAGGAAGAAAAGAAGTATCGCGAGCGCATCGAAAAAATCCTCGGCCGCGATCCCGAAGACGTCCCGCCACTGCGCACGAAGCCGTTGCCGCGCACCGCGAAACACGAGCTCACGATGCCCGACGGCGGCGACATCCAGAATCCGCGCTGGTCGCGCGACGGCAAGTCGATCGTCTTCGCGCATCGCGTTCCCGACGCCGACGGCGTGCTGCACTTCGATCTCTATCGCTGGGACTTTGCGCGCCTCACACGCATCACGCGCTTAGCCGACGTGCGCGACGCCGACTTCGTCGACGACGACACGATGATCGCCGTGCACAGCGCGTACGGCGTCACGCAACTCGTGAACGTGGAATTAGGGAGCGGCCGGGTGCAAGCGCGAGGGGGATCCCGCGCTGACGCGCGGGATGACACAGACGCCGAGGTGTCATCCCGTGCGCTAGCACGGGATCCCCTGCGGGACACGGCCATCGAGCGTGTCGTCGCATCGCCGCGTGTGTCGGCGTCGGGACGCATCGCGTACGTCGCGCATCACGACGCGCGCTGGACGCTCTTCGTCGACGATCAACCGATCGCGCTTCCCGGCGACGCGGCGACGCCCGCGTGGCTGTCGAACGACGAGTTGCTCGTGACGGTGTTTGAGCGCGGCTTCGCCGAGTTGTATCGCGTGAGTGGAACGACCGCGAGTCCGATCACGCGCACTGGCGGCGGCGCGTTCGAGCCTGCACCGTCGAACGACGGCCGCGTGTTCTTCATGTCGCTCGAGCCGGATGGCTACGTCGTGCGCGTGCTCGACAAAATCGCAGACGCGCCGCCGTCGCCGATTCTCGAAGCATCACTCGTCCCGACGATTCCGCCCGTCGCCGCGAGCGTGGCTCCATTCGAAAGCGAAGCGGTCGCGGCATCGAAGCCGTACGGCATCGGACGGCAGGAGTCCGCGTGGTTCGCGTCCGTGAACGTTGCACCGCAACAGCAGGCAGTCGAAGCGGGCCTGCGATTCGGCGACGTCGTCGGACGTCTCGACACGCTGCTGATCGCGTCGTTCGCGCGCGAAGATGCGCCCGAAGGAATCGCGCTCGCCAGTGCGTGGCGCGGCTGGCCGGTCGAGTTGCACGCGCACGCGTTTCACATCGACGACGACAATGGCGGCGAGTTGCGCGCGATCTACTCGCGACGTCTGCCGCAATCGCGCGTGACGTTCGAAGCAGGCGCGAGCGACGATCTCGTCTTCGGCAGCGCCGCGTTCGCGACGTTCCAGCGCTTCGGTACATCGCGCATCGACGAGACGATTCGCATCGACGCCGATGACGAACACTGGCGCGCGATCGCGGCCGCGTCGTTCAAAGCCGGCTCGTTGCAAATCGGCGCGCGCTATCAACACGACGACGGCGCCAACGTCGCGCTCGGCGGATTGCCGTCATCGATTCTGCCGCGCTCGGCGTACGCGCATCGCGTGCTCGATCCGGCGTTGCCTGTAGCAATCATGAGCGGCGATGAATACGATGGCTGGCGGATCGAGACGAGTGTGCCGGGTCTGCCGTTGACTGCGTTCTATCAGCGCCACGACTTCGGCGCGGCGAGTCTGACACTCGCGGGCGCCGAGCTCGTGCTGCACTCGGCACCGAATCCAATCGTGAAGGTACCAGGACTCGATCTCACCCTCGGCGCCGCGCACATTCTCGATGCGCCGCTCAAAGGGGAGACGAAGTTCTGGATGGGGATGCGTTGGCGGCCATGATTCATATTCATAACGGAGACGTCGCGCTTGCCGCGGCAAAACGCAGCGGCATTCCGGGCGATCACATCGCCTTTCGTGAGTCGCTCGTCACCGGTCCGGTCGGCGAGACGGTCGACTGGATCGAGATGCGCGCGCAGGCATTGGCCGAGGCGCATCAGGTCGATTTGCTGCGCGTGCGCACCGACCTCGTCGAACAGGAACAGATGCTCGACAACGCGACGACGCAGGACGAAGTCGTGCTGTGGTTCGAGCACGATCTGTTCTGCCTCGTGCATCTGCTCTATCTGCTGCAACGCTTTCGTCGCGCGCGGCTCTCGCTGATCTGGAGTCAGAAGCCGATCGGCGACAACGACGAGCGCGCGCTGTACCTCATGTACGAATCGCGCGCCGCGGTTGCGCCGTCGATGGTCGCGGTCGCGCGCGATGTGTGGAAGGCGTACACGTCCGACGATCCGACGACGCTCAATCCGTTCCTCGAGCGCGAACGTTCCGACTTCCCGTTCCTGCGCGAAGGACTCACGCTGCACGCCTCGCGTTTCCCATCGATGTACAACGGCCTCGGCGCAATCGAACAGCAGGCGCTGCACAACATCGCGACCGGCACGACCGACTTCCCCTCGCTCTTCGATCGCATCAACGCCGGACTGCCGCGATTCGGCTTCGGCGATTCGGAAGTGTTTCGCTTGCTGCGATGGATGGCGTGGCGCGCGGTGCCGCTCATCACCGTGACCGGCGAATTGCCGAAAGCCATCTTCTCGATCACGCCTGCGGGCGAGAACGTGCTCAACGCGGAAGTCGACGACACGACGATCAACGATCCCGATCTCTGGCTCGGCGGGACGCACCTCACGAGGACAAGCTTGTGGCGATGGGACGGATCGCACCTGAGCCGCTCTGCCGCGTCGTAAGGTTCGAGACCACCGACGGTCTCGACCTCGCGGGTCTGCTGTACGAGCCGAAGCGCGCGTCGGCTCGCGCCGTGATTTTTCTGCATGGCACAGGCGGCGCGTCGATCTTCGAATCGAAGCGCACGAACCTGCTTGCGGAAACATTCACGCGCAACGGCATCGCGTACTTCGCGTTCAACAATCGCGGCGCGCACGTGATGAAGCGCATGGGCGAAGGCTGGCGCGGCAGCGCGTACGAGCGCATCCGCGATTGCGTTCCCGACATCGACGGCGCGGTGCGCATGCTGCGACGTCGCGGATATCGCGACCTCACGCTCGTCGGACATTCGACCGGCGCGAACAAAGTCGCGGTCTACGATCACTACAAGCCGCGCAACTTCATCAAGCGCTACGTGCTCCTCGCCGGCGGCGATGACACCGGCCTCGCGTACGAGCACCTCGGCATGCGCCGCTTCATCGCGACGCTCGCGAAGTCGCGCGCGATGATCAAAGCGAAACGCGGCGACGAGCTCATGCCGCGCGGCGTGTCGGCGATGGAGCCGATCAGTTGGGGCGCGTTCCTCGACATGGCCAATCCCGACGGCGACTACAACGTCTTCCCGTTTCTCGAAGTGATGCGCAACGTGCGCTTATCGAAGCGTCCGCGCTTTCGCTTCGTGCGCGGCATTCGCAAGCCGTCGCTCGTGCTGTACGGCGAGCACGACGAGTTCTGCTACGGCGACGTTCCGCGCTGCGTGGCCATTCTTGCCGACGCGATCGGAGCGAAGTCGAACTTCGAACTGGCGATCATGGAAGGTGCGGGTCACGGCTTCGGCGGATTCGAGGAAGAACTCGCGACATTGATCGCGAACTGGATGTCGTAGGAACGAACAGTGCACGCACCGTCCTCCCGATTAGGAGGAATGCTCATGAAGCGTACCGGTCTCGTCCTTCTCGTGATTCTCGTTGCCCTTCCTCTCGCCGCCGCCGACTACGAAAAACTCCTGCTGCCCGTCGCGCCGTCCGTCGTCTATTGCGCGTTGCATTCGAAGTACGACACGCGACTCGTCGTCTACAACGCGAGCGGCAACGCGATCGACAAGTTCTGCACGGACGATTCATGCAGCGGACTCGCCGCCGACACCGGCACCGTCGTCCTCGGCAATCACGTCCCGGTGCCGATTCCGCGCTTCATCCACGTGCCGAAAGAGCTCGTGAGCGACATGGAGATGACGCTCGTCGTCGAAAGCAGCGAGCTGACGCAGCCCGAGGCGCGCTCGTACACCGAGTTGCCGGTCGTGCGCGAGAGCGACTTCCGCGAAGGAAAGATTCAGATCGTCGGCGTGCGCATGGACGATGGCTTCCGCAAGACGCTGCGCCTCTACGGACTCGACGGCTCGACGCCGACTGCGGTGCGCGTTCGCGTGTTCGACCTCACGTCGTCGACGCCCGCGTATGAGCACGAGTACTCGCTGATGCCGCAGGCCGGCCTCGACGCGAACGGCATGCAGATCTCGCCGACGTTCAACATGGAGTGCGATCTCTCCGACTACGTTGGTAACTACGAACATCCCGTGCGTGTCGAGATCGAGTCGATGACGCCGGGCCAGCGCATCTGGGGATTCGTCTCGGTGACGAACAACGTGACTCAGCACTTCTACACAGTCGTGCCGCGCTAAGAATTAAGCACACTCGCGAGAACTTCGAACGATTTCAATTCGTGTCCGAGGAAACTGCGTCGCAGGCTGCCTGCGAGCGAGCGGATTTCCATCAGCAGTTCCGTCGGCGCGTTGAACTCTGCGACCGGCATGCGTTGCAGCGCATCGAGTGCGTCCGCGACGTCGTTCGGAATCACGAACGCGTCGCGGGTCGCACAGTGCGAGCAGACGAAGCCCTGCAGTTGATCGTCGAAACGTAGCGGTCGCGCCACGGACTCGCCGCACTGCATGCAGACGCGCGCGGAGGGGAAGATCCCGCCGAGGCGGAGCGTCCAGATCTCGGCATAGGCGACGACCGCGAGCGGGGAGTGGCGATCGAGCAACGCCTCCGATGAACGATCGAGCAGGCGATAGAGCAACTCCGCGGGATCGTTCGCGGGCGCGAAGATGTCGACGAGCTCCGCGATGTACGTCGCGGCGACGCTGCTCGCGAGTTGTTGCTGCGCGGGGAAGAGCGAGCGGATGAGGTCGACGGACTCGATGCGCACGACCTCTTCCTGTTCTTTTTCCGCGTAGGCGATCCGCACTTTCGCGAGCGGCTCCAGCGACGCGCCGAAGCGGCTGCGAATCGCGCGCGCGCCGTACGCCCAGCCCTTGCGCTTCCCGTGTTCGGGAGTGAGGAACACGACCAGCTTGTCGCGCTCGCGCGCGGGGAGGGTGTGCAGAACGATGGCTTCGGTGCGCTCGATTTTCATGAGGCTCGCAGGCGAAGGTTACACTGCACGCCCAACGACCCATGCTCATTCATCCAGCCGAGGCGCGACGACAGTTCCGTGAATACGCGGAGGGCGAGATTACGAATGAAAACCTCGCTCGCGGCGCGCTGCTGATCGCCCTCGAGGATTCGCCGCGCATCGACGTCGACAGCTACCTGGACGAGCTCGACGCCCTGGCCGCGCGCGTCGAACAGCGCTGCACGCCGGGCGAGCCGCCGATCTTTCGCCTCGGTCATCTGCATGCGGAGATGTTCGACGTCGATCACTACACCGGCAACACGCGTAACTACTACGACGTTCACAACGCGTATCTCAACGACGTCATCGATCGCAAAGTCGGCTTACCGATCACGCTATCGATCGTCTTTTTGCACGTCGCGACGAAGCTCGGCCTGAGTGTCGCGGGTGTTGGGTTGCCGGGACACTACGTCGTCAAAGTTCACTTCGAGCTCAACGAGGTCTACGTCGATCCCTTCAACGACGGCACGACGCTGACGGTGCCGGAGATCGCGGAGATGGTGAAGCACATCGGCGCGGGCTCCGTGCAACTCACGAGCGAGCATCTGCGCGCGTGGAGTGGTCGCGAAACGCTCGTGCGCGTACTCGGCAATCTGCAAAACATGTGGACGCGCACCGGCGACATGCGCCGCGCCGGCGCCGCGAAGGAGCGGCTGGAGATCCTGCGCGGATGAAGCTCGTCGTCACGATTCTCGA
>DASVNL010000133.1:0-16742 GCA_036383875.1 Thermoanaerobaculia bacterium | reverse complement strand
CCGCGCGTGATGGCGAGCTACAAATGGTCCGATTCGACGCGCCTCAACGCGCAGGTCTCGAAGGGCTTCCGCCTCGGCGGCATCAACGATCCGCTCAACGTCCCGCTCTGCACGCCGGCCGATCTCGAAACGTTCGGTGGTCGCGACGAGTGGGAAGACGAAACGCTCTGGAACTACGAAGTCGGCGCGAAGTCGGTCCTCGGCGGCGGCAAAGGCTCGCTCAACGTGGCCGCGTTCCGCGCTGACATCTCCGACCTCCAGGCCACCGTCACGGCGGGCTCGTGCTCGTCGCGCGTCATCTTCAACGTGCCGAAGGCGCGCAGCACGGGCGTCGAAGTGGAGTTCGAATACGCGCCGATCGACTCGCTCGACTTCGCGGTCTCCGCGACGAAGCTCAACGCCGAGCTGCGCTCCACGCTCACCTCGACGAGCTCCTCGGGAGCCGTGAGCGTCGTCGCCGGCATCGAAGAGGGCAATCGTTTGCCGACCGTTCCCGAGTTCCAGATGGCCGCGGCCACGACATATCACTGGACCATGGGCAACATCGGCGGCTACGCAACCGGCGCGTATCAGTACGTCGGCTCGCGCTACACGCAGATCGGCGATCAGGATCCGAGCTTCGGCACGGTCAACCTGAACTCGTTCGCACCGAACAACATCGGCGGCCCGTACACGCAGCCGCTCTTTCTCTTCAATCCGAAGCTGCCGGACTACGACATCGTCAACCTCCGCGTCGGCTTCCTCGTGAATCGGTGGGACACGGCCATCTTCATCAACAACGCGTTCGATGAAGAAGCGAAGCTCGCACTCGATCAGGAGCGCGGCACGCGCGCGCGCGTCGGCTATCTGACCAACGAACCGCGTACCATTGGCGTGAGCACGAGGTTTACCTTCTGACACTTTCCCGTCGCGCTTTTCTGGAAGGGGTCGCCGCGGTTTCGCTGGCGGCCCCACTTCTTGGCGCGGACTCCCGTCCGCGCGTCGTCGTCGTTGGCGCCGGTGCATTCGGAGGCTGGACGGCATTTCATCTCCGCCGCCTCGGCGCCGACGTCACGCTGCTCGATGCCTGGGGTCCGGGCAACTCGCGCGCGAGCTCGGGCGGCGAGACGCGCGTGATCCGCGCGGTCTACGGCACCGATCGCATCTACGTCGAGATGGTCAAACGCTCGTACGAGTTGTGGGCCGCGCTCGACTCGATGGTCGACGAGCCGCTGTACGTCGAGACCGGCGCGCTCTGGATGCATCGCGGCGACGACGCGTACGTGAAATCGTCGCTGCCGGTGATGAACGATCTCGGCTTCAAGCTCGAGAAGATCGAGCTGCCCGACGCGATCAAGCGCTATCCGCAAATCCGCTTTGACGGCGTTCGCTCCGTGTGGCTCGAACATCGCGCAGGCGCGCTGTCCGCGCGACGCGCATGCGGCGTCGTGCGCGACGAGTTCGAGAAGGCGGGCGGCAGGTATCGCATCGAGAACGTGACGCCCGAAACGAAGTTCGATGCGGACGCGGTGGTGTTCGCGTGCGGTCCGTGGCTCGGCAAGCTGTTCCCCGAGGTGATCGGCGATCGCGTGCGTCCGACGCGGCAGGAGGTCTACTACTTCGGCACGCCGCGCGGATCGGATCGCTATCAGCCCGGCAAGTTCCCGGTGTGGATCGACTTCGGCGAACGGATCATCTACGGCATCCCCGATGTGCACGGCCGCGGCTTCAAGATCGCGGACGACACGCGCGGCGAGCTGCTCGATCCAACGACCGCCGATCGCCGTCCGACTGCGCCCGGCATCGCGCACGCGCGACGCTTACTCGCCGAACGTTTCCCCGAGCTCGCAAACGCGCCGCTCGTGCACAGCGAAGTCTGTCAGTACGAGAACAGTCCCGACGGACATCTCATCGTCGACAAGCATCCGACGATGAAGAACGTCTGGATCGCAGGCGGCGGCTCCGGTCACGGCTTCAAGCTCTCGCCCGCGGTGGGCGAGATGGTGGCCGAGTCGATCGTGAACGGGAAAGAGTTGCCGGCGCAATTCAAACTCGATCGCGCGACGGCGAAACCGTCAACGCAGTTTGACCGGCAGTGACGCGCGCAACCACGGGTGTTGCAGACCCGTCCGCGCGAAAAAGTGCGTGCCGATCTCGACGAATCCCAGGCGCGTGAGCAACCGTCGTGAGACCGCGTTCTCGGGATGATGTCCTGCGTACAGCGCGTCGAGTCCGAGGATGTCGGTGGCGAAGGCCATCACGGCGCGGGACGCTTCGGAGGCGTAGCCGGCTCCCCAGAACGCGGGGAGAAAGTGAAAGCCCATCTCGAAGATCGCGTCGTCTTCGGGCGACGGCTTGATCCCGCAGGCACCGGCGAATTCGCCGGCGATGAACACGGGCCAGTACTGCACCCCGTACCGCGCATCATTCGCGACTTCGCGCTCGAGCCGCGCACTCACTTCCTCCTCGGAGTACGGCCCGCCGATGTAGCGCATCACATCGGCGTTGCCCCAGAGGCGCATGCCGAGCTCGGCGTCGGAGAGACTCCAACGCCGGAACTCGATGCGTGCGGTGCTCGCCGGAATCATTTCGCGATCGGCAGCTCGATGAAGCTCGAGTGATACACGCGCTGCGTGGCCTTCACGTAGTCCGCGGGCTTCGCGAAGAAGATGTTCGGCACGAATGTCTGCGGGTTGCGATCGTAGAGCGGGAACCAGCTCGAGTGGATCTGCACCATGATCCGATGTCCGGGCAGGAACACGTGGTTCGCGGTCGGCAGCGTCCAGCGATACGGAAGCGGCTCGTTCGCGGCGATCGGCTTCGCGGTCTCGAAACTCTCGCGATAGCGGCCGCGGAAAATGTCTGCGGAGATCATGAGCTGATAGCCGCCCATGTCTGCATTCCACGGAACCTGATCCGGATAGACGTCGATCACCTTCACGACCCAGTCGGAGTCCGTGCCGCTCGTCGATGCGACGAGATTCACGCGCGGCTGGCCGGCGATCTTCACCGGCTCCTTCAGCACGTCGGACGTGAACGTCAGCACGTCCGTGCGTCCCGACGTCTCGCGCTGATCGTCGACGAGCCAGCGGCGCCACGAGGAGTTGTCGACGGGACGCGGGCGGAACGGCACCGGCTTGGCCGGATCCGAGATGTATTCGTCGAACGTCTTCGCGTCCGCCGATGCGTTGAACGAAACCTTCGAGCCGGCGTTGAGATAGAGCCGCGCTGCGCTTACGCCTTTCGGCCATGCGTCAATGCGGCGCCACTGATTCGTGCCGGTCTCGAACGCGGTCACCGGCGCGATGTTCATCGGCGGCGCGTCGTTCTTCAGATAGTGATCGAGGAACGGGCGCAGGACTTCGCGGCGAAACGTGAGCGCGGTGTCGCTGTCGAATTTGATGGGACCCAATGCACTGCCGTCGCGAATCATCTGGCCGTGGTGCCACGGACCCATGACGAGATACACGCGATCGTTGTTCGTGTCCTTCGGCTCGATGGCGTTGTAGACCGCGATCGCGCCGTAAATGTCTTCCTGATCCCAGAGGCTGTGCACGATCATCACCGGGACGGTGAGCGGCTTCGCGGCGAGGATGCGATCGACGGCCTGCTCGCTCCAGAACGCGTCGTACGCGGGATGCTCGAGCAGCTTGCGCCAGAAGCCGGTCTGTTCGAGACCGCGACGCTTTCCGAGCTCGCCCGCGGAGCCGGCCTCCATGAACATGTCGTAGTCGTCGCGATGCGACGTCCACCACTTCGTCTCGTTCTTGCGCGTCGCTTCCTGGTCGTACATGTACGGCATGCCCTGCTGGCGGAACGCGCCGTTGTGAAACCAGTCGTCGCCCATCCAGCCATCGACCATCGGGTTCATCGGCACGCTGACTTTGAGCGCGGGATGCGGATCGATGAGAGCCATGAGCGGCGTGAAGCCGTCGTACGAAATGCCGAGGATGCCGACCTTGCCGTTCGACTCCGGGACGTTCTTCACGAGCCAGTCGATCGTGTCGTACGTGTCGGTGGCGTGATCGACGTTGGTCGGATTCTGCGAGCCGCGCAGCGGCCGGTTCATCACGTAATCTCCCTCGGAACCGTACTTGCCCCGCACGTCCTGCACGACGCGGATGTAGCCGCCGTCGATGATCACGTCGGTGGCGTGGTCGTAGCCGGCGAGGTTCGGGCCGAGGAGATTGCTGTTGACCTGACTGGTCATGCCGTCGGCGTCGTACGGCGTGCGCGTGATGAGCATCGGCGCGTTTTTAGCGCCGTTGGGGATCAGGATCACCGTGTGCAGCTTCACGCCGTCGCGCATCGGGATCTCGGCGACGCGGCGGACGTGATCGAAGCCGTAGTTCGTCGGCGCGAACTTCGCCGGCGTTTCACTCGGGAGCGAAGGTTTCTGTGCGAGGAGTGGAGTGGCGAACAGCAGGAGAACGGCCAGCGTGCGCACGAAGTTCATAGACGCGCAGTCAAGCATGAGCGCGCCACTAGATCAACTCGGGCCGAACGCGACGTGAGAGGCATCACAAAATAAGTTTCGTATCCGGCCATACTGCGGGCAGATGCGCTTTGCCTTCATTCTGTTGTTGATTCTCGTTTCGCCCTTTCTTTTCGCGGCCACGCGCAGCGCGGACCTGCAGACGTCGCTGCCGCTGTTTCCTGCGAACAACTGGTGGAACACGGACATCAGCGCGGCGCCGGTCGACACGAACTCGGGCGCGTACATCACGTTCATCGGACCGACGCGCGGACTGCATCCCGACTTCGGCGGCGACGCGGGCGGCGGCGATGTGTACGGCTTCCCGGTGATTCGGGTCGACGGGCAGCAGGCGAAGAAGACCATCGACTTCATCTGGTGGCCCGATCAATCGGACGGCGTCGATCACACGACCGAGACGCCGGTGCCGTTCTATCCCGTGCCGCCCGAGGCGATCACGCAAACCGGATGGGTGGAGGGCGGGCAGCCCGGCAATGTGGATCAGCGTGATGACAGCGATCGGCACATCCTGATCGTCGACGAGACGAACAATCGCCTGTACGAGTTGTACAACGTCTGGTGGAACGGCACGCAGTGGGAGGCGGGATCGGGCGCGCACTGGTACATGAACCGGAACGATCGCCGTCCCGACACATGGACCTCCGCGGACGCCGCGGGCCTCGCGATTCTGCCGGGTCTCGTGCGCTACGACGAGGTGAACAATCCCGGCGAGATCCGCCACGCGTTGCGCATGACCGTGCGCACGACGAACGGCTACGTCTATCCCGCGTCGCATCGCGCGGGCTCGACGTCGGGCGCGTTGCCGATGGGCGCGCGGCTGCGGCTCAAGGCGAGCAAAGACATCTCGCAGTTTCCGGCGAGCGTGCAGAAGATTTTTCGCGCGTTTAAAAAGTACGGGCTCATCGTCGCGGACAACGGCAGCGACATGTACATCAGCGGGACGTACGACACGCGCTGGAACAACGACATCCTCAATCCCGCGTTCTCCGCCTTGAAGGCCAGCGACTTCGAAGTCATTCAACTCGGCTGGGCGCCGTCCGTCGCACTCGTGGCGTCGATGGCGCCGTCCGCGAAATCAGGATCGCCGTCGAATCTCACCGTGACCGCGTACGACGTGAACGGCAACGTTGCGACGAACTATCGCGGCACGGTGCAGTTCACGTCGACGGATACGAATGCGACGTTGCCCGCGTCGTACACGTTCACTGCTGCCGACAACGGCACGCACTTCTTCCCGAACTCGGTCACGTTCCAGGCGCTTGGCGCACAAGTGCTGTCGATGAAAGATGCTGCGGTCGCGACGATCACCGGCTCGACGGGCGTCAATGTGTTGCCGATCCAGCCACTGCAGATGTCGACGGTCTGGGCGTGTTTCCACTACGGCAATCGCACCGCGGCCGACGCGCACATGAACGCGCGCAATCTCGACGCGACGCTCGTCGACACGGGCGATCCGAGTTGGCCGTATGTCGTCGTCGAGCGATGGCGCTGCGACTTCTGCGTGCAGGATCCGGAGCCGCTGTTCAACGCGTGGCCGCGTCCGCCCGACTTCACGCCAGCCACGAATGACCGCATCGTCACCGGCTCGGACGGCACGGTGCTCGTCGTGCGCAAGCGCGGTCCCGGTCAGTCCCTGCGTTCGACCGTGATCGACCGCGAGGAGCCGTAGCTACGACACGGCGCGCACGCGATCGAGCAGCACTTCCGCGATCGCGGGGCGATGTCCGACGTAGTCGCCCATGACGATGCGCACGTTCGCGTGACGGCGTTCCGCCTCGTCGAGAATGCGCGGGATGTCGCGCAGCAGATGCTTGCCGCTGTGCAGCACGTACGGCACCGCGACGATCTCGGTCGCACCAGCATCGACGCAGAGATCGACGCCCGTAGCGATGTCGGGATCGTTGCAGTCGAGGTAACAGACCTGCACGAAGTCGAACGCGCCGCGCGCTCGCACGACGTCTGCGACCCCCACGACGTCGACGTTCGCTTCCGCACGCGGACTGCCATGCGCGATGACGAGCAGCGCCTTCACGCGACCACCTCGCACGGCGGCGCGCCGTACAACGGACACTTCGGACTGCGGCGGCAAAACATCGCCGCGTCCGCGATCTCATCGCGCCACGCCGACGTCGGACGCGCATGCGCCGCGGAGTCGAGAATCGCATCGGCGAGTGACTCGTGAAATCCGATCACGTCCGCGACGATGAACGTCAGCGACGGATGCTTCGCGCGCGCGTCGTCGATGAGCGTCGCAAGGTCGCTGACGATGAACTTCCCTTTGATCAGAAAGTAGGGCGCGATGACGATGCGCGTCGCACCCTGCGCGGCACATCGCTCGACGGCGTGCTCGAAGCTCGGCTCCGTGTAGTTGAGGAATCCGACTTCGACGATCGCCGCATCGCCCCGCTCACGCATGCGCGCCGCAAGGTCGAGGAGATTGCGCTCCGCGCCGCACAGCACGCTCCCGTGGCTGAAGAGAAGAATCGCGTCCACGCGCGGATTGTAGGTTACGGCGTGACTTCAGCCACTTCATCCGAACGCATCACCAAGCGAAGTGACATCGCGATGCCGATCGAGACGAGCAGCGCCATCGAGAGCAACGCGCCTGGTGCGCGGTAGAGGTCGTAGGCGAATCCCGCAATCGGCGGACCGGCGACGCGTGCGAGTGCGTTGAGCGAGTGTGCGAGTCCGAGAATGCCGCCGCGATGGGAGGACGGCGCGATCTTGCTGATGTACGCGCTGAGCGTTGGGTTCACGAGTCCCTGGCCCATGCCCATGAGGCACGTCGCGACGACGAGCACGGCGAGTGAGTTCGTGAGAGGCACGAGCAGTAATCCGATCACCAGCGCGCCCGCGCCGATCATGCCGGCGCCGATGTCGCCGAATCGCTGCGAGAGCCGATGCGTCGCGGTGAGTTGGAGGATCACGACGACGATGCCCATCACGCCGAGGAGGTAGCCGACTTCGCGGGCGGCGAGGTTGTAGCGATCGCGGCCGATGAGCACGAGGATCGGCGCGAGCGAGGCCAGCGTGCACATGAGAATCGCGAGCGATCCGCCCGCGAGTCGCAGTCCGCGCGTGCGGAAGAAGATCGACCACGTTTCGTGATCGATCGGCGAGAAGCGTTTCTCCGACGGCTGCGCTTTCGACGTCAGCGACTCGGGCAGACCGAAGATCGCCATCAGCAGTGCGGTCGTCGAAAGGAGCGCGGCCGCGGCGCCGGGGAGGAGATTCGGTGCGACGTGCAGACTCACGCCCCAGCTCGAGAGGATGCCGCCGATCGGCGGTCCGAGGACGAGGCCGAAGCCGAAGGCCATGCCGATGAGCGACATCCCTTTCGCGCGATTCGTTTCGTCGGTCGAGTCGGCGATGTACGCCTGCGCGGTCGGGACGCTCGCCGCTGCGATGCCGGTGATGATCCGCGCGGCGAAGAGCATCAGCACGTTCGACGCGAAGGCGAAGATCGCGAAGCCGATCATGTTGCCGAGGAGGCTGCCGATGATGACCGGGCGGCGTCCGATGCGATCGGAGAGGCGGCCCCAGATCGGCGAGAAGATGAACTGCATCAGCGAGAAGCTGCCGAGAATCAGGCCGAGCGTCATGCCGCTCGCGCCGTAGCCTTTCGCGCAGAACGCGAGCACCGGCACGGCCACGCCAAAGCCGAGCAGGTCGATGAATACCGTGAGGAAGAGGACGCGGCGGACGTTGTTCCAGTTCTGCATTTAGGCGACGGGGGAAGCCGCGACGGCGGCGGTGGGAACGATGATGCGCGGTGCGGTGACGCGTTTCGCGCGACGCTTCGGCGGAGTCACGGGTGTGGTGCTGTGGCGCTTCTCGACGCGCGGCAACTGGCTGCGCACGAGCTGCGCGAACATCGGCTCGGCGATGGCGATCTCGTCGAGCACGCGCTCGCGACGATCAGGCGTCATGAGGAGAAGCAGTGCTTCGAGTCGCGTCGCACTCGTCTCGTCGCCGCCTTGTTCGCCCGCGAGTTGAAACGCGGCGTGATGGTCGGCGTCGCGGCGATTCTCGCGATCGGCCTGCGCGAAGAGGGCCGCGAGTCCGTTGTGTCCGAGTTGCTCGATGACTTCACCGATCTCGGTGAGCCAGTGTTTGAACGCGCCGAGGGCGTTCATCATCTCGAGCTCGGCGCCGGCGCGATCGTCGTGGAAGAGCTTGACGATGCCGCGCACGCGCAGGAAGCGGTCGCCGCGCTCGTGACCCCAGAGGATCGCGGCGCGGAGCGGATCGGCGAGCTCGGGATGCAGGTGGCCTAGGTGGAGCTTGCTCGCGCAGGCGCGGACGATGCGCATCGAGCACTCGATCGGCGCCGCGTGAATCGCGTTCCACGCGACGATCGCAGGCGAGCGATGTCCCCAGCTCGCGTAGCCGCCGCACGCATCGCTCACGAGGCCGTTGAGGATCGCGAGCTCCGGCGTGCCGGAGAGGAGAAGCTCGGCCGCGATCTGGTTGAGGGTTTTCTCAGGCGGCAGCGGGATGAGGATGCGGTCGATGTTCATCAGGCCATTGAGCTCGAGCGCGCGCTCATCGTGGAACATCGACAGGTCGACTTCGGTGCCTTGCGCATCCCAGATGACGCCCCATCCGGCGACGACGGGCTCGCGCTCGCTGCGGGTGCGGCGTCGCGGGTAGATGTAGCGGGGCATGAAGCGCAACTCGGGAGTGTCGGCGGCTTCGCCGATGCGACGCGCAAGTTCCTGATCCACCGCGCGTTCGGCGACGAGGATCAGGTCGAGATCGCGCATGCGGAGCGCGGTTCCCGAGTAGAGGTGATCGAGGAGCGCGGGCGCACTTCCGCCTCCGATGAACAACTTCGTCAAGCCGAAGTGATCGCGCAGTGCGGCAGAAACCGACGCAAGAATGGACGACAGCCGTCGAACCGGCAGAGCCTTCATCTGATGCATAAATTTTGGGACCCCACAGGGAAGGAAAAACGAAACCGGCTGGCGTGATCTGACGACACCGAACCGAGGCGGGACGAGATGATAACCGACCGGACGGCTGGAATGAAGGAGGGTGTGGTTGAAAGGGGTGGTTATGGAAAGTCAGGGATGCGGCTTGTCATCTCTCTGCCGGAACAAAGGCTTTGCATTGACAAGTAGAAAATGAGGGTTCACCTTGAAGACATGTCTGAACCGTCATCGCTGACCCGCGGCTCGACCATCCTGCTTCAAGTGATCGTGGTGCTCATCGGGATCGGGGTGCTCACGTTCCTGCTCTGGGAACCGCATCTCGAAGGCAGAAACGCGCACGCCACGACCTTCGAGATCTACTTCAAGGATCCGTTTCTGGCGTACGCGTATCTCGGGTCGATCGCCTTCTTCGTCGCACTCGCGCAGACCTTCAAGCTCCTCGGAGCCATCCGACGCGGCAGCGTTTTCTCCCCCGATTCACTCAAAGCGTTGCGGATCATCAAGTACTGCGGCGTGATTCTCGTGGCGATGGTGGGCGCCGCGGTCGCATATTTGTTCATCGCCATGAGAGGCAAGGACGACATCGCGGGAGGTGTGGCGATGGGGTTGTTCGTGATCGTCGTCTCCGCCGCGATCGCCACGACGGCGGGTGTGTTCGAGAGGCGCCTGCAGAGCGCCCCGCAGATGAAGTCCTCGAATGCCTAGTGCAGCGATTTGTAGATCATCAGCACGACAGCACGATGCTCAGAAGTGCGCCGAGGCCGAGCCACACCCCGACGGAGCGGGCGCCTTCCATCGCTCAACTGCCTTGAGGATGTACTCAGCGCACGCCTCTTCTCTCGACGCGTATCGCTGCACGTTGTTCTTGCCTCGCGCATCGAAGTATCCAACCTCCACAACCGAATCGTCCGTCGTGAAATACCATCCTCGGCTGACGCGCTGATCCTCCGAGTACCCCTGCCACGCCTGGATGAGACGCGGATGCGCGCGCAGGTAACTCCGGATGCTCTCTCGTGAGCATCCCGCGATTCTCGTAATAGCCGGACTCCTTCAAGAGAGTGGCGACACTCTTGTTCCTGCCGTCGTGTAAATCGACGGGGATTTCGCAGACGCGTTGTGTGACCAATTCCTGCGCAGGTGTCGTCATGATCGCTAATCCTCGTAGTTGTTCGTTTTGAGTCACGCCGTGCGGATCGCCATCGCCGGGGGTTGAGAGCATGGGAAGGATTGGCTTGTTGACGGCGAGCGATTGCGCTACATCCAAGTTCATCATAGCCTTTCGGCGCGTTGACCCAACCCACAAGGACACTCAATGATCGTCTCGCGTCTCCTCGCAGTTCTCCTGGCTCTATGCGTTGCCACCGTAGCCGCTTTTGGCGACACGTATATCGTGCCCGTGTGGTCAAAGAACGTTCCATCATCCGAAGGAGCATGGACGGCGCAGATCGTTGCACAGAATCTTTCGGACCAACCTGTTGAATACCGAGTAACGGACGCCTTCCCTCTGAGCACGGCACCCTGTCCATTGTGCGAGGGCACCAAGAGTTGGAAGACGATTCCGCCAGGGGCTACGGTCGAAGTCACTCCGGGTGATGCTTTAGTGCGCGAGCAAATGACGATCGGCGCGTTCGTTGTCGAAACGAATGGGCCTCTGGTGTTCGACGCGATCGCGTACCGGGCAAGCCTGCCCGAATTTCGTCAGCACCTGGACGTCGCCCGGCGATGGCTCACACCCGGTGCTCACTCGATCACCACGGTTGCTCGAGGTGGCCCGGCGTGGCGCATCAATGCGTTCGTAGTCAATCCAAATAGCGCTGAGATCATCGTTCATCTGTGGATTGGGCCTCGGGACGAGAATCAAGTTTCCGTCCTCGTGCCACCGCATACCACTCGGCTCATCACCCTTCGTCCGCCGATCTGTAACGGCCTGCCGTGCACCCAACCCGACGAATATCCGCCGTCTCGGGCGGTGATCAACGTCGAATCGCAATCGACAAACCTGGTCGGCATCAGTTCCATTGATGTTGGCTGGGCAATTTTTTCGCTTCCGGGAACCGCCAAATAGCCCGAATAAGCAGGAGTGCGATCTTGAAATACCTTCTGACTCTCACGCTGGCGATCATGTCGGCATCGCCGCTATCAGCAGCACTGAACGTCATCAACCAGGCGAGTAGTCAGGTGTCGGGGCGGTATTTAGTCGTCCTCAATGCGACTACGCCCGCGCAGACGGCTGCTCCCGCTCTTGTGCAGCAGGTTGGCGGCACGCTCGCGCATACCTTCAAGCGTACGATCAACGGATTCTCGTTCTTCGGCACGGAGGCGCAAGCCCTCGCCATGACTGGAAAGTCGGGCGTGTATGAAGTATGGGAGGTGGGACGCTCGCGCGCCGCAGCCATCCAAACCGCACCTCCGCAAGGGCTCGACCGCATCGACCAACGAGAGCTTCCTCTGGACGGGGAGTACACATATACGATGCCGACGACGCGGACGGTCAACATCTACGTCGTCGACTCCGGGCTTGATCCAACCTTTGACCTTGAAGGACGTGTCATTGGCAACATCAATTTCTGAATTAATCCGGCAACGAAAACGGCCGATCCCAATGATTACACCGACTACGGATTGCCAATTGATGACCACTGGCACGGCACTGCGAGCGCTTTACTTGCGGCCGGCACGCGCAGTGGCGTCGCGAAGAACGCGAGAGTGATCAACGTTCGAGCGCTGGTTCCCGATGGTTTTGGCACTTGGGACGATGCGATCCGCGCCATTGACTGGGTTACAGAGCAGGCGCTGGCTAAACCGGCCGAAAGTCACGTTGCAAATTTCTCAATTTGGGGTCTTGGGAAGTATCCGCAGTTTGACGATGCGCTCAGGCGGTCGGTTGCCGCAGGCGTGGCTTGGAGCATCAGTGCCGGCAATGCGAACGGCGCGTCCGCATGCGACTACATCGCGGCGTCTCTTGGGCGATCCACATCAGGGGTCATAACGGTTGGTGCGATGAATGCGCTCACTGGGGCGGTGGCACCCTACTCGAACCAAGGCCCGTGTGTGGAGATCTTTGCACCCAGTGATTATCCGCTTGGGCCTGGTCTTCTGGACGACCGAATCGTCGGAGGGACGTCTGCGGCGGCGCCCCTCGTAGCCGGGACTCTCGCGCTTCGCATGGGAACTGCACTGATGTCTCCCGGCGAAGCGGAAGGACTCATCAAGGGAGCAGCAACAGTCGACGCGGTCACGAACCTCGCACCGAACACGACCAACCTGCTTCTCTACTCAATATTGGGAAAACGAAGGGCGGCGGGAAGCTAGCTGCCGGGCAAGTCGAAACCCGCATCGACTTGTACACAGGCTCGAACGGCGCGAACGTTCGAGAAGGTCGATGATATGGATGCACTCCCACTCCTTTGAGACCACTCAGAAGAACCGGAGCAGGCAATCTCACAATCGCAGCCGTCGTCCTGATCACGCCGTGCGGATCGCCATCGCCGGAGGTTGCGAGCACGGGAGCACGAGGATGAACGTACTCCCCTGGCCTGGCTCGCTCTGGACGTGGATCGTGCCGCGGTGGAGAGCGACGAAGCGTTTGACGAGGGCGAGGCCGAGGCCGGTGCCGGGGCGGCGGCCGGGTCCGGAGATCTGGCGGAACTCTTCGAAGATGATCTGCTGATCTTCCAGCGCGATGCCGATCCCGCGGTCGCGCACGCGGACTTCGACCGCGTTCTCCGCGAGCGGGCTGTCGGCGGCGGACATCGCGACCGCTTCGATCGTCACCGTCGAACGCTCGGGCGAGAACTTCACCGCGTTCGACATCAGGTTGTAGAGGATCTGGCGGATCAGTGTCGGGTCGGCGTCGATGAGCGGCAGGTCGGACGGCAGGTCGAGCTCGATGTGGATCTTCCGCATCGTCGTGACGCCCTTCATCACCGCGCAGATCCCGTTCACGATCTCGGGAAGCTGGATCGGCTCGGGCTGGATGTCCATGCGACCCGCTTCGATCTTCGAAAGATCGAGGATGTTGTTGATGATCCCGAGGAGGTACTCGCCGGAGGAGTGGATGTTCGCGAGGAATCGGCCGTAGCGCGGCTCGAGTTGTCGCGCGACGTGCGAGATCAGGATGTCCGAGAAGCCGATGATCGCGTTGAGCGGCGTGCGCAACTCGTGGCTCGTCGCGGCGAGGAAGATGCTCTTTGCGCGATTCGCTTCTTCCGCCTGTGCGAGCGCCTGCTCCGTGAGTTGCTCGTGCCGCTCCGCCTCGCGCTTCGCGGCCTCCGCCTCACGCAACGCGACTTCGGTGCGTTCCTTCTCTTCGAGAATCTGTCGCGTGCGATCTTCGACGAGTCGTTCGAGCAGGCGTGCGCGTTCGCGCGCGAGATGCAATCGCACCGAGTGGATCGCGAACAGCAGCGCGATCGTCGCGAGCACCGCGAGTGCGAGGAACCAGCGCGTCTCGTAGAAGTGCGGCTTCAGCGTGAACGGCATCGACGCTTCGAGCCAGCGCGCGCCGTCGCGTGACGACGCGAGCACGAAGCGATACTCGCCCGCGGGAAGGTTCGTGTACGACGCGGCGCGCGTCGCGCCGGCGTCGATCCAGCGTTCGTCGTAGCCCTCGAGGCGATAGCGGAAGCGGAGGCGTTGCGGCGTCGTGAAGGTTACGCCGGTGAAGTCGAATTCGATGCGATCGGCCCCATGCCCGAGGTCATGCATCCGTTCCCTCGACACCTCGGCGCCATCGATGAGCACTCGCTCGATCACCGGCAGTCGCGGCGGCAGCGCCGGCATCTTCGTGATCGTCGACGCCGACACGCCATGCGCGGTCACGAGCCAGATGCGACCGTCGCGCGAACGGAACGCGGCCGGATTCGCGGCGCCGTTGAGCTGGCGGCTGCCGAGACCGTCGTTCTCATCGTAGAAGTTCGTCGTGAGTTGCGCGACCTTGCCGTCGATGACTGCGTTCAACTCTGCGCGCGACGCGGAGAATGCGCCGCGCACCGTGCCGAACCAGAGATTGCCTTTCTTGTCATCGACGAGCGAGAGGATCTTGTCGCTCGGCAGACCTTCGCGCGTCGTGATTGCTTTTGCGCGACCGTTGCGGAAGCGAATGAGACCGTCGCTTTCCGTCGCGATCCAAATCGTGCCGTCATCATCGGCTTCGAGTGCGAAGAGGCGATTCGACGGCAGCTCGCGCGGCGCCGCATGCAACTTGAAACGATCGCCGGTGAGCTCGCCGAGTCCGCCGCCGGTCGCGACCCAGATGCGGCCGTCCGACGTTTCGGTGATCGCGATTGCGTACTCCGCGCCGAGTCCGTTCTTGCCGGCGAACGACTCGACCGTGCCGTCGCGGCGAATGCGATTCAGGCCGAAGTCCGTCGCGATCCAGACGTCGCCGCGGCGGTCTTCGTGGATGTCGCGGATCGTGTTGTTCGAGAGTCCCTGCTGCGTCGTGTACAGCGTCTTCTCTGCACCGCGGATGCGATAGACGCCGTTCGTCGTGCCGAACCAGTGCGCGCCGTCGCGCGTCTGCGCGATCGCGAGGATGCGCGACAGACCTTCGTCGTCGACCTTCACCCAGCGCCCGTTTTCCCAGCGATTGAGACTCGTCGCGGTGCCCGCCCACATCACGCCGTCGCGATCTTCGAACACCGCGCGTGCGTGATCGTCGGCCAGTCCGTCGCGTTCGTTCCAGGTGATGAACGCGCCGACGCGCAGTTGTTCGAGGCCGTTCTGCGAGCCGATCCAGATCGAGCCCTCGTCGTCTTCGAAGATCGCGCGGATCGTCGGGTTGAGCAGTCCGTCCGCGATGCCGTACGACGTCACGCGATCGTTGGTGAGTCGAAATACGCCGTTGCCATACGTGCCGATCCAGAGATTGCCGTCGCGATCGCGGCGCAGCGCGGTGACTTGATCGGAGGGCAAACCGGCGACGTGTGTGATCGTGTTCTGCGCGAGGCGATCGAGTCCGGTCGCGGTGCCGATGAGCAATTCGTTGCCGCTCGCGAGGAGCGTGACGATCGTGTCGTTGGCGAGGCCGGGAATCGCTTCGAGCGTGCCGCGCTCGTAGCGGAACAGACCGCGCGAGGTGCCGAGGTAGAGCGTGTCGCCGGTGATGGCGAGCGCGGTGATGGGGCTGAGCGGCAGCGGCAGTCGGAGCTCGCGTGGTTGTTTGCCGGTGACGTGGATGATGCGGCCCTTCGCGGTGCCGACCCACACGCTGCCGTCGCGCGCGCCCGCGATCGCCTTGATGATCCCAAAGTCCGACTCGAGCGGGATCGATTCGAAGACGCCGTTGCGAACGCGAACCAGACCGTCGAACGTGCCGAGCCACAGCGTCCCGTCGCTCGTGCTCGAGAGCGTGTCGATACTCGAGTTGAGCAGGCCGGGCGCGGTGGTTTTGTCGTAGACGCGGAACGACTCGCCGTTGAACCGCACGAGCCCTTCGTACGTCGCGAGCCAGAGGTAGCCGTCGGCGGTCTGCGCGATGCCGCGCACGGTGCCGTGCGGCAGTCCCGATTCGACCGTCCACGATTTCCGGACGTACTGCGAGATCGCGCGGTCGGCCGGCAGTCCGTCAAGGCCGGGCGCCGCGAACACCGCAAGCGCAACAGCCATCCATAGGCGTCGCACGGTTTTTCTCAGTGTGCGATCACCTTAGATCGTTCGAGATGCGCGGTCAATTGGGACGGAAGGGTGGAGCGCAAATCATCGGCAAATCATCGCCGCGCCGCCACCTTCGCCGCGAACGTCACGGCGATCTTGTTCTCTCCTGTTTTCACCTGCACCTGAATCGGCGCGACGAGCGCGGTGGCCGCCGCGATGATCGACGCCGCCTCGCTCTCCGTGCGATACGGCCAGAACTCGTAGCTGCCGGTGGGGATGTTCTCGAGCCGCGCCTCGCTGTTCGCGTCGGTCATGAGCTGCACGCCCAACTCCTCCGCGACCGCGAGCGGCAGCAGGTCGCCGTTGAACCGCATCAACAGTGAGAACGGCGGCAGCGTCGCGCCGTTCGTCGTCTGCGCGCGAATGAGCAATGACGACGGGGTCCGCGGCAGATAGACCTGCATGCGGCCTTTCTCCGACTCGCGCGCAACGCGATGCACGCCGAACGGTCCTTCCTCCGGGACGATGAACAGCGTCGCCGCTTCGCCCGCGGGGAGTGCGACGGTCGCGCGCCCGTCTTCGTCGGTGGTCGTGCGCGAACGCAGTTTCGCGTCGGCGACGGCGAAGACCTGCGCGTTCGCGACGGGATCGTTCTCTTTGTCGATGACCACGATCGCGATGCTGCGACCCGCGTCGACCTTCACGTCGAGCTCGCGGTGCCGTGCGTTGTCGTCGAG
>DASVNL010000132.1:0-12918 GCA_036383875.1 Thermoanaerobaculia bacterium | reverse complement strand
GGCGAGGCGCCCACGGGACAGCCGGCGAGGCGCCGGCGCTCCGCATCTCCTCCTTCTCCTCCTTCTGATCTCCTGCAAGCACGACGTCTCGCGTCTCGACGACGTGCAGAAGATGGCGTACGCGGTGAAGCCGGCCGTCGTGCGCATCAGTGCGTACGCGACCGCGCAGTTTCGCTATCCCTCGTCCGCGATCACCGAGATCGAAGGTGCGCTGCGACGCGACGGGAACGAGTTGCGCGCACGCAGCATCGGCACGGGCGAATCCGTCGTTGAAACCGGCGCTGGTGGATCGGGCAGCGGCTTCATCATTCATTCCGACGGAACGATCCTCACGTCCGGACACGTCGTCGCGCCGACGCGCGATCGCGCGGCACTCGACCGCGAGCTCGCGCGCAACGGCGCGATCGCCGCGCTCGTGCGTCACTTTCCGATCGAAACATTACGCGCGGTGTATCGCGACGAAGAGCTCGATCGCTACATCGCGCCGCTCGCGGCCGCGGGTCGCATCACGAACGTCAACGTCGTCAGTCAGGTCGAGCTCTCGAACGGCGAGACGCTGCCGTACACGATCAAGCGCTACTCGCCCGCGTTGAACGAACGCGGAACCGATCTCGCGGTGCTGCAGATCGCGCGCAAGAACCTCCCCGTGTTGCCGCTCGGCGATTCGGAAGCCGTGCGCGTGAGTGAGTCGATCTGGTCGGTCGGATATCCCGCGGTTGCGAGCAGCAGCGACGAAGTGATCGGCGGCTGGCTCTCGCGCGACAGCGATCTCGAAGCGACCGTGAATCCCGGAACGATCACCGCGATCAAGCGCAACGTCGCGAACACCCCGGTACTGCAGTCGAATGTCGCGATCTATCGCGGCAACTCCGGCGGCCCCGCGGTGAACGTGCGCGGCGAGGCGATCGGCATCTCGACGTGGGGACACACGAGCGCGGAGCAGATCAAGTTCCTCGTGCCGATCAACGTCGCGCGGCAGATGCTCGCGGAGGCGAAGCTCGCCGCTGCGACGAGCGGCGACTTCAATACGCACTATCGCGCGGCGCTCGACTCCGCGAACGAAGGGAAATGGCTCGACGCGAAGGTCGAGCTGTTGCGCGCCGCGAAGATCTTTCCGAACTCGCCCGACCTCATTCGCTTCGGACGCGATGCGGATCGCGCGATTCAGTCGATGCCGCCGTGGCAGCTTCATCCGATCGCGACCGTGATCACGGCGGTGATCGGCGTCGCGGCGATCGTGATCGTGCTGTGGTTCGTGGTGCGATCGCGCAGGCCGGCGCCGTTGCCCGATGTGCTGAAAGGATCGACGGTGGAGTCGGTCGTTGCGCCCGAGGGCGTGATGCTTTCGGCGAACGGCATGCTCGGCCGCTTCACGATCCTCAACGGCACGCGCGCGGGAGAGAAACTCGGGCTCGGCGGATCCGGAATCCGGATCGGGCGGGAATCGTCGATTTGTGAGATCGTATTGGAGAATCCGAAGGTCTCGCGACTCCACGCCGAGGTAGTTTCGATCGACGGCAAGGTCCTGCTGATTGACCGGAATTCCTCGAACGGGACTTACGTCAACGACCAGAAGATCGACAGGCGCTTCCTTCAGGACGGAGACATCATCTACTTCGGCGGCCGCAACGCCGTCGCCGTGGCATTTCACTCGTGAGGACGATGCGTGGCTGACAAGAGGTGTGAGAACGGGCACTTCATCGACGAGTCGTGGGACTTGTGTCCGTATTGTCCCCAGGATCAGAGCGAGCCGGAGATTCCGGTGGTTCGCCCGCGCGCTCCCGAAGCCGCGCCCGCATTCGCGCCGGCCGCAGCGTCGGCAGCCGCGGCGCCCGCGGCTCTTCCGCAACCGCGTCCGACGCATGGTCAGATCGGCGGCGGACATCGCTCGCCGCGCGATGGCACATCGCCGTCCGTCGTCGCCGTGCCTCCGCCCGTCGAACGCACCGTAGCCGCGTCGCGACAGGAAGTCGCGGGGCAGGGGAAGCGCTACGTCGTCGGCTGGCTCGTCGGACTGAACGGCTCGACGCGCGGCGAGTCGTACGCCATCCGCCTCGGCCGCAACGTCATCGGCCGCGATCGCCGCTCCGACATCGTCATCAACGACGATCAGGCGTCATCGCATCACGCCGATCTCGTGTTTCGCCCCGACGAAAAGCGTTTCATCCTGATGGACCACAACTCCACGAACGGAACGTACGTCAACGAGAACGAGATCGAGCCGCGGCGCGACCTCACCGGGAAAGACGTGATCCGCATCGGATCGCACCGCTTCCTCTTCATGCCTCTCTGCCACGACGGCTTTCACTGGGATGACGAAGGGCTGCTGAAATGATCGGGTCTCTCATCGGCAGCACGATCGGCAGCTATCGGATCGAACGTGAGATCGGCGAGGGCGGGATGAGTCACGTCTACGTCGGACGCGCGCTCGCCGCGACCGATGTGCTGCCCGTCGGATTTCCGGTCGTCCTCAAAGTGATGTCCGAGGAGCTCGCGGGCGACGCGACGGCGCGCAAACGATTCATCAAGGAAGCGCAGATCCTCTCGAAGCTGCGCCATCGCTACATCACCCGCTTCTACGAGTTCATCAACAACGACAGCGGCGCGGTGCTCGTGATGGAGTTCGTCGAAGGCACGCCCGTCGACATCCTGCTCACCGAGCGCGGCGCGTTGCCGCTCGCCGATGCGATCTCGATCGCGCAGTGCCTGCTCGAAGGTCTCGTCTACGCGCACGGCAAAGGCATCACGCATCGCGACATCAAGCCCGCGAATCTGATCCGCGAGAAAGCCGGCACCGTGAAGGTCACGGACTTCGGCATCGCGAAGATTCGCGAAGGCGGCGGAACGAGTGGTCAGACGGTTCTCACGAAGTCCGGCTTCCTCCTCGGCACGCCGCACTACATGTCGCCTGAGCAGATCCGCGAGCCGAAAGACGCGGGCGCGAAGAGCGACATCTACTCGTCGGGCGTCGTGCTGTACGAGATGCTCACCGGCGTGCTGCCGTTCAACAGCCGCTCGTTACCCAAGTTGATCGACGCGATCTATCGCGGCGACAAACAGACGCCGAGCACGTTGCGCCCCGAGGTCGACAAAGAGCTCGAGGCGATCGTGATGAAGTCCATGCATCCGCGCATGGATCAGCGCTACGAAACCGCGCGCGAATTTTTCGAAGCACTCGAGGAGTACACCGCGCGTCAGCCGGTCGCACCGACGGGACGTCATCCGGTCGCGGACGCGCCGATGCCCGAGCCGATCAAAGTCACGGTGCCCGAGGCGCCGCGACATTGGACGCTCGTCAACGTCAAAGCAGAGACGAATGAGAAGCATCAGGTCAGTGGCGACAGCGTCCTCGTCGGACGCGATCGCACGTGCTCGATCGTGTTGCAGCATCCGGCGGTGTCACGCCGTCATGCGCGCATCACCGTCGCCGGACAAGGTCCGGTGCTCGAAGACCTGCAGTCCGCGAATGGAACGTACGTCAACAACACGCGGATCGACCGCGTCGTACTCAAAGCCGGTGACGTCGTCCGATTCGGCGCCGACCCCGCGTGCAGTTACGTCTTGAGAGATCACTAGCGTCTTCGGAGAAAACCCATGAGTCAGATCAACTGTCTCCGATGCAAACAGCCGATCGATGCGAGCTACGACATGTGCCCGCATTGCAGCGAGCGCATCACGCAGTTTCAGCGTACGTACGCATCGCGTCTGCTCGACGGCAAGTACCAGATCATCGACCGCCTTGGCGTCGGCGGCATGGGCGAGATCTTCAAGGTCCGCCACATCCATCTCAACGAACTGCGCGTGATCAAGATCATGCGTCCGAACGTCGCCCAGGACGATCAGGGACTGCAGCGCTTTCTCCAGGAAGCGCGCACGTCCACGATGATCAAGCACAAGAACCTGGCCATGCTGTACGACTTCGCGCAGCTCGAAGACGGCTCGTACTACATGGTCTGGGAGTTCATCGACGGCACGAACATCCAGAAGTGGATCGCGCAGAACGGCGCGATGCCGTCGCGCCTCACCGTCGAGATCGCGATTCAGGCGCTGAACGGCCTCGAGCATCTCCACTCGATGGGCCTCATCCATCGCGACATCTCGCCCGAGAACATCATGTTGTCGCAGGACCAGAAGGGCAAACTGCTCGTCAAGGTCATCGACTTCGGCATCGCCAAGCAACTCGCCGAAGGGGAAGGCGGCCAGGGTCTCACGCAGACCGGCATGTTCCTCGGCAAGCTGAAATACGCCTCGCCCGAACAGGCCGGATTCCTCAAGGAAAACGAACATCTCGATCCGCGATCCGACCTCTATTCGTTCGGCATCGTGATGTACGAGATGCTCGCGGGACGCGCGCCGTTCCAGGCCACGAACCCGCACGGCTACATCCTCAAACACGTCACCGAAAAGCCGACGCCGATCAGCGAGATCAGCCCCGGCGTGAAAGTGCCGCCGCCCCTCGAGTCGATCATCATGAAATCGCTCGAGAAGAATCGCGACGATCGCTTCGAGACCGCGGACGATTTCGTCACCGCGCTCGAAGGCATCCGCACGTCGATCGCGCCGGATCAGAAGTACGGCGTCGGCGAGAAGATGGTCACGCTCAGCGGCGCGCAGACGCTCGCCGATCTGCCGAAAATCACCGGCACCTCGCCGATGGTCACCGCGAGCGGCGCACAACCGACGCAGCAAACATTCGCGGGCGGCACGTTCCCCGGCGGCACGATGCCGGGCGGCACGATGCCCGGCAGTCCGACGGGCACGCGCTCGGCGAGCGATGAAGCGACGGTGATGGAGCGCAACCTCACCGCGTCGCCCCTGTCGTCATCAAAGACGATCGGCAACAACGAAGCCACGGTGATGGAGCGCCTCAACACGGGCGCGGAACCGACTGCGATCGAAGCGAAGATGAAGTTCGGCGACGCGTCGGCGCAGGCCGAGGCGACGGTGCTCGAGCGGCAGACGGACATGAGACCGGCGCCGCCGAAGAAAAACGTCGCGATGATCGCGGGCATCGCCGCGGTCGTCGTGATCGCGATTCTCGTGGGCGTCTTCTTCATGACGCGCAAGCCCGAGCCGACGCCCGTCGTCACGACGACGACTGCAGGGACCGACGTCACCACGCTCGCGCCGAAACCGCCGATGTCGATTCCCGCGGGACACGGCGTGCTGCTGCTCTCCGCGTCGCCGTGGGGCGAGCTCGATCGCATCGTGAACACATCGGATCAGGCGGAAGTGCCGCTCACGAGCGACATGCGCGCGACGCCGACGCGCATTCAACTCAAGCCCGGCTCGTACGACGTCACGCTCAGCGGTCCGACGGGCGAGACGAAGACCGTGCAGGTCAACATTCAGGAAGGCAAACCCACGGAGCAGAAAGTCCCGATGAGCAACGTCGATCTCGACGCGCTCACCAAGGAAGTCACCAAGAAACCATGAACCGTCGAACGCTCGCACTCGCACTGATGATGTTGGTGTTCGCCGCGGCGAACGCGCACGCGTCGTGGTACGACGATTACGACGCGGGCGTGGCCGCCGCGCGTGCCGGCAACTGGAAGACCGTCGTCGCGAAGATGAACTCCGCGATCGCAGGCAACAAGAGCGAGAACAATCGCGCGCGCACGTACAGCACGATCTTCATCAACTATCACCCGTACTACTACCGCGGCATCGCGCATCTCAACCTCGGCCAGTACGAACAAGCCATCGCCGATCTCGAACGCACGAGCGGACCCGGCGAGCTCGATCTCGGTCCGATCGGATCGCATCTCGATCGCGCGAAGAAACAACTCGCCGCGTCGAACGAGCCTGCGCCCGAACCCGTGCGTCCTCCACCGACGCAGACCGCGGAGCCGGTGCGTCCGACTCCGACGCCCGTGCAACCTTCAGTGCCGGCGATCGATCCCGCGCTGCGTCAACGCGCGAACGCGGCACTCGCGACGACGCGCTCGAAGTTGCAGGCCGCGCAGCAGCGTCGCGCGGGAAGTTCGCCGCAGTACACGCAGGCGATGTCGCTGCTTACCGACGCGACGACGCGCAACGCGACCGCGCGCACGAACGACGATCTCAACGCCGTGATTCAGATCGCGGACAACGCCGGCGATCTCGCCGATCTCGCGCAACCGCCGAACGTCCCCGCGCCGATCACGCCGTCGCCAATCACACCGTCACCGATCACGCCGAAGCCGATCGCAGCAGCGACGGCGGCACTCGAAGATCACAGCGAAGAGTTGAAGGGCGCGCTCGAGTTGTACTTCGCGGGCGAGTTCGACGACGCTGCGCGTCGCTTCGAACAGCTCACGCGCAAGATGCCCGCGAACGGTTGGGTGTGGGCGTTCCTCGGCGCGTCGCAGTATTCGCAGTACGCGTTCGAAGCCGACGAGAGTTATCGCCGCGCGGCGACGCAGTCGTTCCTGAAGGCGAAGCAACTGCGGAGTTGGAAGGGCGGCTTGCCGGCGAAGTACTTCTCGAAGCGCATTCGCAAAGCGTTCGAAGACACGGCCGGCTGATCAATCGCCACCAAAGGAAAACGGCGGGCTGAGAGCCCGCCGCTCCATGTGGTTGGGACAACGACTAAGCGTTGCCGTTGCCGTTGTCCGTCGAGCCGATGGTTTCGGCCATCGGTTCCGGGGCATTGCCGGTGACCTGCGCGACGACGCGGCTGATGACGCTGCGGGCCTTTTTCGCAGCTTTCCGAACGGGGCCAGGGCCAGACGGCTTCTTGCCGCCTTTGCTGCCGCCGGCCTTCTTCGCGCCGGCTTTTTTCGCTCCGCCCTTTTTGCCGGCGGGACGCTTCGTCGCAACCGCGCGAGCGGCAGGACGCTTCGCTGCGCCTTTTTTGGCAGCAGCTTTTTTGGCAGGCGCTTTTTTCGCCGCGGCTTTTTTGGCCGGAGCTTTTTTCGCTGCCTTCTTTGCAGGTGCGGCAGCTTTCTTCGCCGCCGGTTTCTTTGCAGCGGCTTTCTTAGCCGCCGGCTTCTTGGCCGCTGCCTTCTTCGCAGCAGGTTTCTTCTTTGCAGCCATTCGGGAATCTCCTGTTTAAAAAGTTTCGGATTTGGGGAGCCGTACTTTTTGTCAGAGTCCTGTGCTGCAACTCATGCAACTCGGTGTGCGAGTTGCACGAAAAACAATGTAGACGAACATGCCGCGATTGTCACGCAGAGTGCTGCGCTATTCATTGCCTTTCATCCTCGCGATGTTCGTCGCGCTGGAGTCGCTCGCGATCTACGTCTTCATTCTCGATCGCAGAATCGCGCGCGAGCTCGGTGCGCAAAGCTGGCGCGAACCAACGCGCATCGTCTCCGCAGCGAAAGCGAAGAACGTCGAAGTGATGCGCGTGTACGGCACCGGATGGCGCATCACGCCGCCGGTGTTGCTCGAGCAACTTCCACCGCACATCGCTGATGCATTCATCGCCGCGGAGGACGTGCGCTTTCGCAGTCACTTCGGAATCGATCCGATCGGCATCGCGCGCGCGGGATTCGCAAACGTGCGCGCCGGCGGCATCGCGCAAGGCGGCAGCACGATTCCGCAGCAGATCGTGAAGCAACGCTTTCTCACGAATGAACGCACGTGGCGACGCAAGATCGTCGAAGGTCTGCTCGCGGTCGCGCTCGACGCGCGCTTCACGAAAGACGAGATCCTCGAGCTCTACCTCAACGATGTCTACCTCGGACATCAGAACGGCATCCCGACGCTCGGCATCGACGAAGCCGCGCGTTTGTACTTCGACAAATCACCGCGACGTTTGCGACTCGATGAAGCCGCGCTGCTCGCGGCGATGATCCGCGCGCCGAATCGCGACACGCCGGAGAAGCGTCCCGACATCGCACGCGCGCGCCGCAACGCGATCCTCAACGTGATGAAGGAACGCGAGTGGATCAACGACGCGCAGTTCCGCGAGGCGACGTCGCACGACGTCGACGTCTCGCGCGGTGCGCTGCCGGAGACGCCGTACCCGTGGTACCTGCGCGCGTTGCGCGCCGAAGTCACGCGCGAGATCGGAGAACGAAAAATCGCAGCAGGCGGACTGACGATCGTTTGCGAGATCGATCCTGCTGCGCAACGCGCGGCCGAAGTCGAAGCGCGACGCGGTGCCGCGCGGCTCGTCTCACGCTACTCGTGGATTCGCCAGCAGGCGCGCGTCGAGCCGTTGCAGGTCGCGATCTACTCGATCGATCCGCGCACCGGCGGCGTGCGCGCACTCGTCGGCGGATCGGACATTCGCCGCTCCGCGTTTGATCGCACGACGCAGATGCGACGTCAGCCCGGTTCCGCATTCAAGACGTTCGCGTACCTCGCCGCGATTCATTCGAAGCGTGCGACGACGTCGATGCTGTTGCTCGACGCGCCGGTGAAAGTCGCGCTGAGTGGCGAGCGCACGTGGGAGCCGCAAAACTACGACGAGAGTTTTCGCGGACGCGTGACACTGCGCGAAGCATTCGAGCGATCGCTCAACGTGCCGACCGTGCGACTCACCGAGCGCACGGGATTGCGTCGCGTGGTCAGCACGGCGAAAGACTTCGGCTTCGACAAGGTCGAAGCGATTCCCGCGCTGCCCCTCGGCGTCACCGAAGTCACGATGCGAGAGCTCACCGCGGCGTACACCGCGTTCCCGAATCTCGGCGAGCGCGTCGAGCCGTACCTGCTCACGCGCGTCGTCGATCGTCGCGGCAAGGTCGTCTATCAACACGAGATTCAACGCAAGCGCGTCGTCGATGCGAGCTCCGCGTACGTGATGCACACGCTGCTGCGCGGCGTCGTGCGACGCGGCACCGCGACGCGACTCAAACGCTACGGACTCGGATTCGTCGCCGGAAAGACCGGCACGACCAACGACTATCGCGACGCGTGGTTCGTCGGCTACACGGCGGACATGGTCACGTCGGTGTGGGTCGGATTCGATCGCGGTGCGCCGCTGCGCTTGTCGTCATCGGAAGCGGCGATTCCGGTGTGGGGCGCGTACATGCGCGAGACGCCGCACGATGCCGCGAATCCGAAAGCGCCCGACGGCGTCACGTTCCGCGACATCGATCCGGAGTCCGGCATGTTGTGGCGCGAAGGCTGTCCCGGTCCGATTCGCGAGGTCTATCTCGACGGCACCGCGCCCACGCGACACTGTCCGACGGGCGTGATGGGTCGCATCGTGCGGCGCGTGTTGTTCGACGAAGAACACTTCGACGAACCGGCCGCGATCACGTTCGACAAGTTCCGCCGCTGGGCCGGCGACGTCGATCGCAATCGCCAGGAAGTCGAAAGCGTGTTCGAGAAATTCAAGAAGCTCTTCGACTAGTTGCGCACCGCGCGACGCTTCGACGACTGCGTGTCGATGAGCGTCCACGATGTGGCCCACGCCTTCGCGGTGCAGTGCATTTGCAGCGTCCAGAAGCCGTTGGCGTCCAGCGGATCGACGTCGGTGCTCGTGTAGTCACCCCAGCGCTCGATGCCGTATGCGCTGTCGCCGGTGCGGATTACGCCGATGTTGCTGGTGCGGCCGAGGAAGTCGCGGTAGACGTAGCCGGCAGAGGGATAGGCGGCTTCCGAGAAAATGCCGAAACCGATCAGCATCGCGCCGGACTTGTTTACCGCGAGCGACGGATATGCGTACCAGTTCGTCGCGGTCGGATCGTCAATGGAGCCCCACTCGGAGGTCGAGCTCGCGGGATCGAACTTCGCCCACACGATGGACGTGCGATCTGTCTCCGCCGCATGCAGGCGCGACATCACGGCGTAGATCACCCCGTTCACTTCCACGGCACTGTCGACCTGGCCCCAGCCAGCGAAGAGATAAGGACCGGTAGGCTGCGGCACTTCCAGGAAATCGCCGTACCACGCGGTGTCGGTGCTGATGCTCTGCCACGACTCGCCGGTTGCGTCGAGCCTTCGATAGAAGAGAGTCGAGTTGCTGCAGTCGACGATGTAGTCGGTCGTGGAGTCGTCGGAGCGCACCGGCATGATGCTGATCCGTCCGGAGAAGTGCGTTTTCTGCACGCTGACCGTCGACGCGCCGGTATACAGCACGTCCTTCTGGACGGAAAAGACGGTCGTTCCTTCGTTGTAGGAATCGCCGTAGCACGCGGTGAACATCACCGTGTCCTGCGTGAGCGCGAGCGTCGTGTAGTCCGCGCCGGCGAGCGCGAGGCTATAGCGGCGCCACGCGCCAGCCGGATCGCTCGTCTCCGAGTACGCGAGCATCACGCTGCGCTCGTCGAACACCGAGATGACGATCCAGCGATCGTTCGCACGGTCATACGCGACGCGCGGATCGTAGAACGATCCGTTGCTCGCGGTGCTGTGCCAGAACTGCGGCAGCGACGCGGACGAGAGAATCGCGCCGGAGCGGTCGTGAATGTAGATGCCGGAGTTGAGCGCGGAGACGATGTGCGTCTTGCCGACTGCGCCCGATGCGTCCGCGGGCGCCCAGCCTTGCTCGCCACCCGATGCGAAGGTGCGCGTGATCGCGGGCGGCGCGATCGAGGACGACGTCGCATTTGCGAGCCGTGGAAGAGGCGCGGCGTTGCCGGCAGTGCGAATGCGCAACTCCGGCAGCATGCCGTGTTGTTCGATCGTGCGCGGCACGTTCGCGATCGGAAGTGACGCGAGCTGCGTGAACGTCGCGCGCGGGAGTTCCGTCGCCACGACCGTCGAGACTGTCTCCTGCGCAAACGCGGAGATCGAGAGCAAGAGACAGACGACGAGCGTGGAATGCAGAAGTGTTTTCTTCATTGGATTGGTGCGGCAGGACCGGTGCCGCGTGCAGTCGAACGGCGCCTGCTGGTTTGACATTCCGCGCAGTGCGGACCTACTCTGAACATCGCTGGATTGATTTGGGGGCAGCTTGCAACCAGCTTAAAAAAAGCTAAAGAGCCGCGAGCGAGTTGCTTTCGAGTTGCCCCACGTCGCCTTTGGCGTGGGGCGTTTTCTTTTTGAGCGTTCTATGGACTTCATCCAGGCAATCGCCGACGAGCACGTTTATCTCTTCGATGGCGCGATGGGCACGATGCTCTATTCGAAGGGCGTCTTCATCAATCGCTGCTACGACGAGCTGAACGTGCGTAATCCCGAGATCGTCCTCGAGGTGCACAAGCAGTACGTGCGTGCGGGCGCGGAGATTCTCGAAACGAATACCTACGGCGCGAATCGCGTGAAGCTGCGCGGATTCGGCATCGAAGAAGAACTGCGCGACATCAACGTGCGCGCCGCGGAGATCGCGCGCAAAGCCGCCGGCGACAACGTCTACGTCGCAGGCGCGATCGGTCCGCTCGGCATTCGCATCGAGCCGTACGGACCGACGTCGCTGGACGAAGCACGCGCGTACTTTCGCGAACAGGCGACGGCGTTGCGCGACGGAGGCGTCGATCTGTTCGTCTGCGAAACGTTCTCGAACGTCGCGGAGCTGGAGCAGGCCATCCTCGCGATTCGCGACATCTGCTCGCTGCCCGTCGTCGCGCAGTTCACGATCGGCGTGGATGGACGCACGACGTTCGGCGACACGCCACGCTTCGTGACGGAGCGACTCGATCTCGCGGGCGCGGACGTCATCGGTCTGAACTGCTCGGTCGGTCCGGACATCATGCTCGACGCGATCGAGGAGATGGCCGCGGCGACGGCGCGCAAGATTTCGTGTCAGCCGAACGCAGGTCTTCCGCGCGACGTGAACGGGCGGCAGATGTACATGGCCTCACCCGATTACTTCGCGAAGTACGCGAAGCGGCTGATCCACAAGGGCGTGAAGTTTCTCGGCGGCTGCTGCGGCACGACGCCCGAGCACATCAAGATGATGGCGGACGCGGTGCGTCCGCTTTCGCCGCGACGCTCGTTCGTCGTCATGGAGCGCGCCAGCGGCGAGAAGAGCGCAGGCGTCGAGCCGCAGCCGATCGAGACGCGTTCGAACTGGGGACGCAAGCTGGCCGCGGGCGAGTTCGTCACGACGATCGAGATCACGCCGCCGAAGGGTCCGAATCCGGACGCGATGATCGCCGCGGTGCAGCAGATCAAAGACGCAGGCGTCGACGGCGTGAATGTCCCGGATGGTCCGCGCGCGCAGAACCGCATGGGCGCGATCGCGGTGAGCGTGCTGCTGCAGCAACGCGTCGGCATCGAGGCGGTGCTTCATTACTGTTGTCGCGATCGCAATCTTCTCGGCATGCACTCCGACCTTCTCGGATGCGCCGCGCTCGGTCTGCGCAACTTGCTTTTGATCACGGGCGATCCTCCGAAGATGGGGCCGTACCCCGAGGCGACGGCGGTGTTCGACATCGACTCGATCGGCCTCACGAACATGGTCAGCCTCATGAACCGCGGCCTCGACCTCGGCGGCAATCCATTCGGCGAGCCCACGCGCTTCACGATCGGCGTCGGCGTGAATCCCGGCCACCTCGATCTCGACTACGAACTGCGCCGCCTCGACTGGAAAGTCAAAGCCGGCGCCGAGTACGCGATCACGCAGCCGGTCTTCGACGTGCGCCAGCTCGAACACTTCCTCGCGCGCATCGAGCATCTGCATCTGCCGGTCGTCGCGGGAATCTGGCCGTTGTTGTCGTATCGCAACGCGCAGTTCATGAACAACGAAGTCCCCGGCGTCAACGTCCCCGACGACGTCATGGAACGCATGCGCATCGCCAGCGATGTATCGAAGGAACACGCCCTTCGCGAAGGCGTGACGATCGCACGCGAAACACTCGAACGCGTCCGCGAACGCGTCGCGGGCGTGCAAGTGTCCGCACCCCTCGGTCGCGTGGACTTGGCGCTACAAGTGTTCGAAGGTTTGGTCGAGACGAAGAGTCAGGCGCGATAGAACGCGTCCTTCCGCGATCCGCATGTTGCGCATGCGCCGATCGGCGTGTTGCAACGCAAGCCGTCGCGCACCGCGGCGAGTTTCGGGCCGCGTGCGATCGACAACAGCGTGTCGGTGCCGGCGAAGCC
>DASVNL010000131.1:0-1824 GCA_036383875.1 Thermoanaerobaculia bacterium | reverse complement strand
GCGTCGGGCATGAACGAGCTCTGCGCGTGACGGCGCATCATCAACACTTCGAGCGGCGCATCGCGCAGCACGATCACGCTCGCGGCCGGAATCGCAATCACTTCGTCGCTCAACATCGCCCCTGCCAGCCGAGCCACTCTTCTCCGTCCGGCCCGCGCTCCTTCTTCCAGATCGGTACCGTCTCTTTGATGCGATCGATCAGCATGCGGCACGCCTCGAACGCCTCCGCGCGATGCGGCGACGCCGCGACGATCGCGATCGACGAGTCGCCGACGACGAGTTGCCCGAGGCGGTGGACGACGGCGATGGCGGTATCGGGGAAGCGCGTTTGCACGTCGCGCACGATCTTCTCCATCTCGCGCTCCGCCATCGGACGGTACGCGTCGTAGAAGATCGACTCGACCGCTTTCCCTTCGTGATGATTGCGCACGACGCCTTCGAACACCACATACGCGCCGTCCGAGTTGCGCATCACGCGTCGCACGAGTGCTTGAGGATCGATCGGATCGTCGGTGAGGTACATGGCGACCGTCAGCCTCCCGCGACCGGCGGGATGAACGCGAGCTCGTCGCCGTCATGCAGCCTCGTGTCCGGCGCCGCGTATTCTTCGTTGATCGCGGTCATCGGCGGCTCGGCGTAGTCGGCGAGCTTCGCGAACTCGGCGCGCAGCGATTGCCACACGTCGCGCGCAGTCGCGCCGTCGGTGAGGATGAGCTCGCGCTCGTCCGAACCGGCGATGTCGCGCAACACCGCGAAGAACAGCAGCCGCACCTTCATCGCGCGCATTCTACCGATAGAATATCGACGCTCATGTTTGCCCCGGACACCGTCGTCGCCGATGCGCTGGACATGCATCCGAAAGCGCGCTGGGTGTTCGCCGCGTATCACGTCGGCGGCTGCAACTCCTGCGACCGCAAGACCGGCGAGACGCTGCAGGAGCTCGCGGACGGCTATCGCATCCCGCTCGAGCGCTTTCTCGTGGATTTGAATTCGCTGCTGACCTCTCGTGAATCCTGAGCGAGCGCCAGCGACTCGCTGCGCTCGCTCGGGATTGACTGTTACGGACTAGAAGCGCCAACGCACTCCAACCGTCGTGTGGATGTTGTGCGGACGCTTCGCGTCCGTGTCCGCATCGGCCTGCTCTTCGAACGGCGACGCCGTCACGATGTCGGAGAAGTTCCCCTCGATCGCAAACCGTTCGCTGAGCCACCAGGCCGCACCGCCGCCGACGAGCAGTCCCCACTCGTTGCGCGAATCGGACGTGCCGTCTGTTCCTTCGATGCGATACGTCGCCATCGCCGGGCCGCCGCGCAGGTGAAAGCGCAACGCGCCGCTCGGGTTGATGCGGAACACGAGCGGCAGCGACAGCGTCGTGACGTCGAGCTCGCCGGCTTCGAGGTTGATGCCGTCGTCGTCGCTCTCATCGCGTACGGACAGCTCGGAGTGCGTGAACGAGCCTTCCAGGCGCACGGCCCAGCGATCCGCGAACTCACGCTCGATGTCCACCAGCGCGCCCGCGCGCGTCGCAGCCGAGAGCGTCAGCGTCACCGGACTCCCGCCACCCTCGGGCGTTCCGACGCGGATCGTCCGCTCCGTGAAATCGCCGAAGATGAACGGTCCGGATCCGGCGCCGATGCTCCAGTTTTGTGCCGCGGCGGGGAGGGTCAGAGCGAGCAGAAGCAGGGCGGCTGGCAGAAGTTTCTTCATGGCGGTTGGTCAGAATTGCAACCGCAGAGCCAGACGTGGAAAAAGTTTCCAACAAAAATGGCGGCCGCCTGCATGCGCTTTTTTTCACAAGGGTCCGCCGTATCTCGCTTGATTACT
>DASVNL010000130.1:0-3115 GCA_036383875.1 Thermoanaerobaculia bacterium | reverse complement strand
AGCCCGCCGTCCGGCCGCATGAGTTCGGCGGGCTGAGAGCCCGCCGCTCCACTTTTTACGAGCCGCCCAAAGCCTCTTCCAGCACTTTGCGCAAACGGAGGCCGCCACGCAGCAATCTCTCGTACACGATGTTGATGTTCTTCTGCGCGTATGGACCCGCGAGCGCGCCGTTGCCGATGTCGTAGCAATCGTGCACGGCCGTGTAGTGCGACTCGTTGATCCACTCGACCGGACCGCCCTGCTGCAGCTCCGCGACGGGACGTCCGCGCATTTCGAACATCAACAGATGATCGGCGTAATCGTCGACGGTGGCCGGGCCCCACTCGATGATGCCGCCGTCCCAGATGCTGTGCAGATTGGTCTCGACGCCGAGGAAGCGGACCTTGACGAGATTGCCGCCGCGATCCATGACCATGTTGCCGGTCGTGTCGTCTTTGACCTGACCGCCCGCGGAGTGCATCGGCTGATGAATGTCGCCGACGAAGTGCGTGACGAAGATCAGCGCCTCGCGACGTTCATCGCGTGACTTGGTCTTGTCTTTGAGAATCGCCGCGTACTTTTCGATCGCCGCGACGACGCACTGATCGTTCTTGCAGTCGCGCGCGCGATCGAACGTCGCCTGATCGTTCGGGATGTTGCTGAAGTGCAGCATGCCAGTGTCGCCGGGACGCAGGCCTTTCGTCTCGTCCGCGCGCCAGTCATCGGGCAGCGACGCGACATCGCGCAGTGGTGCGGCGAACGTCAGCGAACGCACCTGCTGGGCCACGTTCGGAGACAAACCGCGCTCCGCGACCTCGGCCACGACGGCGTGACCTTTCGATCCCCAGGCGAACGCTTGCAGCGGAACGAGAGCGAGCAGTGCGAAGAATCGTGCGATGCGCATGAGGACGATTCTATAGTTGCGCGCATGACCGAGGGCGAGATCATCACGATTGAAGCGACAGAATTGGTTGCCGGCGGCGATGCGATTGCCCGAATCGATGGATTTCCGATCTTCGCGTCGAACGTGTTTCCCGGCGACATCGCCCGCGTGCGTTTGTACGAAGTGAAGAAAGGTTTCGCGAAAGCGGATCTCGAAGAGCTCATCACGCCGAGCGAGTTTCGCCGGGCCGCGCCGTGTCCGATCGCGAATGAATGCGGCGGCTGCAACTGGACCGCGCTGCGACTCGATAAACAACTCGAAGCCAAGCGGCGCATCCTCACCGAGTCGATGCGACGCATCGGCAAGTTCGACGTCGCGACGCTGCCGGACATCACGACGCATCCGTCACCGCTCAACTATCGACTGCGCTCGCGACTCCATCGCGAGGGCGACGCGATTGGTTTCTATGCGATGCGATCGAATCGCGTCGTGCCGATCGTCCCTGAGTGCGAAGTCGTCGGCGTCGAGACGGCGCGACATCCGTCGGACGGCGAACAGTGGGAAGTCGACGGCGAGATCGTGCGCGATGAACGCGAGCTGTCGATCACCGTCGATCAGTACACGTTCCGCGTCCACACCCGCGCGTTCTTCCAAGTCAATCGACACCTCCTGGGCACGATGCTGCGCTTAGTCAACGATCACGCGTCGAGCACGAATGGCCGTCACCTCGCGTACGACCTGTACGGCGGCGTCGGATTCTTCACCGTGCCGATCGCGCAGCACTTTCACAAAGTGATGATGATCGAAGGCTCGCCGCTCGCGACGCGATACGCGCGCATGAATCTGCCGCGACACGCGAAAGTCATCGACGCGCCGGTCGAGCGCGAGATGGTCAAGATGCGCGACGCCGACTTCGTGTTTCTCGATCCGCCGCGCGCAGGAGCGCAGCGCAATGTGATCGACACCGTCGCGCAGCGAGCGAAGGAAAAGATTGCGTACCTTTCGTGCGATCCCGTAACCTTTGCCCGCGACGCGGCAAGGCTGACCGCGTCCGGCTGGCGCCTCGCCACGCTCGACCTGCTCGACCTCTTCCCGAATACTCATCACGTCGAAACGCTCTCCTCGTTCGAGCGTGCACAATGAAAACGACGTTCCTGCTGCACTCCCGCTCACTGCATTAATCGCCGGCCTGGCACTCGGGCCGTTGCTCGTGAATCCGTATTGGGTGATCACCGGCTTATGCGTGATCGCCCTGCTGAAACCGCGGACCTTCACGTTCTTTCTGATTCTCGGAATCGTGCTGGCGATCCGGCCGGTCGCGATTCCGCACTTCGATCCCGATCGCTTCGCCGTCATCGAAGTCCCGCTGCAACGCGACTGGACGGAGCGCGATCAATCATTCGTGTTGCGTGCGACGCACTTTCGCGCGGACGGAACTGACGTCGACGCGCCGATCTCCGTCTTCGCGCGATTCGAGCCCGATGAGATCGCGATGGAGAAGACACTTCGTGCGGAAGCGTTGCTGCGCGCGAACGAAAACGGCGCGATCACCGCGACCGTCAAAGCCGCGCAGCTCATGTCGTATGACGGACAACTCGCGTGGTGGCATCCGGCGACGTGGAATCGCGCGCTTGCGAATCGTTTGGAGCGTCGCGCCCGCGACTATCCCGACGAAGTCGCGCTCGCACAGGCCCTCGTGCTCGGTCGCGGCGAACGATTGACGCGCGAAATGCGCGAGAGCTTCCGGCGTGGCGGCACGTATCACCTGCTCGTCTTCTCCGGATTGCAGATCGCGTTCGCGGCGGGCGTGCTTGCGTGGCTTCTGCGCTGGTTGCGGGCGCCGCGTGCGTCGGACTGGCTGCTGCTTGGCTTCGCCGTCCTCGCGCCGCCGTTCATCGGCGCGACTGCGTCCGTTGCGCGAGCGAGCATCGCGATTGGCTTGTACGCCCTCTCGCGAATCCTCAAACGTCCGACGTCGCTCGAGAATCTCTGGTGCGTCGCCGCGCTGTTGCGACTGATCCTCGAGCCCGGCGATCTCACCGACGTTTCGTTTCATCTCACGTATGCCGGCGCGGGCGCGCTTTTGTTCATCGGCAAGCACTTCAAGCGTCCGTTCGGACAACTCATCGGCGCCGAGCTCGCGATCGCGCCGCTGACGCTCTTCCACTTTCGGCAGTACGCGTTGGGTGGCTCGGTCGTCACGCTGCTCATGGCGCCTGCGATCTTCGCGATGCTCGTCGCGTCCGCGGTCGC
>DASVNL010000129.1:0-8580 GCA_036383875.1 Thermoanaerobaculia bacterium | reverse complement strand
AGGACGTGTGTCCCGTTTCAGGAAGCTGCTGGGCAAAGTCATGATCTTCGTATTTCTCGAGATGGGAGCGGTCGTCGGATTGCCGGTGACGCCCGAGGAAATCGAGAAATTGCTGAATGTGATGAATCGGACGAAAGTCGTGCACATTCTTCGAACTGAGAATGACAAGGACCCGGAGACTCGTTAGAGAGGACCGTATGTTCAAGCAAACAAGCATTGCGGCTGTTGCGCTGCTCGCGTTCGGCACCGTCGTCGTCGCGCAGCAACAGCAGTGGTATCCCGCGCCGAATCCGGTGACCGAGGCGAAGCCGCCGATGAATCCGCCGGCGACGCCCGGGTATCCGGCGCCTGCCGATTCGCAAACGCAGCAGCACAACAGCGTTCCGCCTGCGACCACGCAGCCGAACGCGAGCACGAAGCCCGCGACGAGCAAGCCATCGGACACGAAACCGTCGGACGTGAAGAGCTCGGTGCCACTCATCGATCGTGTCGAAGACGCGAAGAACCCCATGGTCGAAACGCTGAAGGGCACGTCGCGCACGACGCCGCTCACGCAGGGACGTTCATGGAAGATCTACACGCGCGGCGTCGATGGCGGCGCAGGCGGACGTCAGTACTGGCTCAAGCGCGAGAAGATCGCGCCGATCAAGCTGCGCACCGAGCGCTGGGATGACGGCGAGATGATCGTCGGACTGCCTGCGGACAGCATCACGACGAACGGCACGTATCGCCTCGAATTGCATCAGGACGGATCACTCCTCGCGGCGCGCACGGTCCAGGTCGTCGCAGCGCTGCCGGATGATTTCGATCAGGACGGCGCGGGCCGCGATCGGGATTGCGACGACTTCGACGCGCGCCGCCGCCCGGGCGCGACGGAAGTCTGCGACGCCGCCGGTCTCGACGAAGACTGCGACCTCACCACGGTCCTCGGCGAGAAGGCATACGCCGACGTCGATGGGGATGGAATCGGTGCGGGCGAGGCGATTTTGCTCTGTGATCAGTCGAAGATCGGGAAGGGGTACGCGCTCGTGGCGGGCGACTGCAACGACCACGACGCGAAGCTCAAGCCGGGCGCCGGCTGCCGCTGACGAAATAAAACCCGTCACCATCGGCATTTGCAACCACTTGCCGGTCCGAGGACTCTTCCTCGGCTGGACATTCATTCACAATCTGCCAGCTCCTTGGACCCCGCTGAGGCGAGGTCCCGCTAGGCCAGAAGGAGGTTTCATGAGGACTTACGAAGTCCTGTTCATCCTTTCTCCGCAAGTGCCGGAGGAAGAGGCGACGACCCTCATCAACGACTTCAAGGGCATCGCCGAAAAGAACGGCGCCACGCTCAAGAACGAAGAGGCGTGGGGACGTCGCCGTCTCGCATATCCCATCCACAAGTTCAACGAGGGCATCTACCACCTCTTCGTGCTCGAGAGCGAGTCGTCGCTTTCGGAGCTCGACCGCCGCATGAAGAACGTCGACCGCGTCCTGCGTCACGTCATCGTGCGTACGGACCTCGAGCACAAGCGCGCGGAGAAGCTCGCCAAGCGCAACCCGAAGAAGGAGCGCGTCCGTCCGGCCGCTGCCGCCCCCGCGGCTGTTCCTGCCGACGTCGAGAGCGCGATGGCCGCAGGCGCCGACGAAGCGCCGCAGGCGTAGGAAGGAGACGACACCATGGCAACGACTTCAGCTCCCTCGCGTAGAGGTCCTGGCGGTCCGGGCGGTGGTCCGGGCGGCGATCGCGGTCCGGGTGGACCGCAGGGCGGCAAGAAGAAGTTCTTCTATCGCCGCAAGCGCGTCTGCAAGTTCTGCGTCGAGAAGATCGAGTACATCGACTTCAAGGACGTGAAGACCCTGCAGCAGTTCATCCCGGAGCGCGGCAAGATTCTTCCGCGCCGCATCTCCGGCACGTGCGCACTGCATCAGCGCAAGCTTCAGAACGCGATCAAGCGCGCCCGTATCGCCGCGCTGCTCCCGTTCACGGCTGACTGATCTCCAAATTTCTGATTGATGATCGACATGTCCCTACCGCCGCACGCGGGCGTCGAGACTGCACCGGCTGCGCGATCCCCGCGCGGCGCGGCAGCGTACGCCCTGCTCACCACGAGCCTGATTCTTCTTCGGGTGACGGTGTTCGTGCCGGCGGCGCTGCTCGACTGCGGCCTCCGCAACGGCCGCCGCGCAGCATGGATCGCGGCTGCGATCGCCATGGCCATCGCGGCCATTGCGGCGCCCGCGTTCCTGCCGTTCCCCGATGTCCGGCTCACGGCCACGCTTCTCGTCGCGATTGCGGCGTCGCTGATGCTGCCTGCGCTCGTGGTGCTGCCTCTCGTGCAGCGTCGCGAGTCGTTCGGTCGCGTGGTGACGCTGATGGTGCTGATCGCTGCCGCGGGTCTCGCGGCCAGCGAGCTCGGTACACGCGCGATCGCGGGCTACTCGCCGTACGCACTCCAGACTCTCGAAATGAAGAAAGTCGCGGTGGAGAGCATCAAGGCCTACAAGGCCGCGGGTGTTCCTTCCGAGATGGTCACCTTCATGGAGCGCGGTCTCGAGTATCTGGCGACGACGCTGTTGCCCGCCTTCTTCGTGATCAACGCGGCGATGGCGTTCATCCTCAGCCTGCTGATGGTCGGACGACTCTCAGCGTGGCGAGGGCGTCACGAGTCAGTCGAGGATGGTACGTACCGCTTCCGGTACTTCTCGGTTCCGGAGTGGGTGCTGTTCGCGTTCGTGGTTGGTGGCCTCGTGCCGCTGACTCATGGTTTGCCGCAGGCCATCCTGGCCAACGTGCTCACCGTTGCGGTGTTCCTGTTTCTGGCGCAGGGGTTCGCGCTCTTCCGCTTCATGCTCGCTGCCATGGGCATCGGGTTTCTCGGAGCGGTGATCGCGTCGGTGTTCGTGTTTTTCTCCGGCATCGGCTTGTTCTTCCTGGCCATCGCGGGACTGTTCGATCCGTTTTTCGATTTCCGACATTTCAAGAAGCGAAAGGACGACTCTCATGAAAGTCATTCTGACTGAGGAGATCCGCGGCCTCGGCACGCGTGGCGACGTCGTGACCGTCAAAGACGGTTACGCGCGCAACTACCTCATCCCGAAGAATCTCGCCCAGGAAGCCTCTGCCGGCAACCTCAAGGCGATCGAGCATCAGCGCCGCAAGTGGGCGCTGCTTGCGCAGCAGGAGCGCGACGCCGCGCAGAAGGCGGCGGATCGCGTCAAGGGCGTGAAGATCCAGATCGAGAAGCGCGTGGGCGAGCACGGACATCTGTTCGGTTCGGTCACCGCGAACGAGATCGCGGATGCGCTCGCCGAGAAGGGCATCGAAGTGGACAAGCGCCGCATCGAGCTCGGCTCGCCGATCAAGAACATCGGCCTGCATGACGTCGAAGTGCGCCTGCACCGCGACGTCACGGCGACGATCCAGGTCGAAGTCGTGGCCCAGGGCGTCGAGCGTCTCGAAGAGACCGCCACTGCCGAAGCGTCCGCCGAAGCGGAGTAAGACACTACAATGCAAGGGCCGGCTCACGCCGGCCCTTTTCATTGATGCCTGACGACTCTTACGTCGATACCCCTCCCGCCGGAGCCGATGGCTGGCGCAACGTCTGGAACGACGATCGCCGCTATCGCGCACGCCCCTCGAAACACGAGTGGCTGCTGCGCATCCTCCGCCGCATCTTCCGCCGCGCCACCGAGCCGGATACTGAACGCCAGAAGAACTTCAACGTAGTCCTGCTGGACTTGCTGAACGACGTGCGTGCGGAAGTCGGTCTGGCGCGTCGCGACCTGCTCGCTCACGCCGACGCGCTGCAACGCGATCTCTCCGGCGCGATCGAGAAGGAGAGCGTGAAGTTGCACGACCTCGTGGTCGTCGCCGCGAAACGCAACGACGCGCTCATCGCCGCGCTCGATCAGAAGATCGAAACGCTGGCCGTGCGCGTCCGCGACGCGGTGAATCCGACAGTCACGTCCGACACGCTCTACCGCCGCCTCGAAGACTCGCTGCGCGGCTCGGAGTCGCACGTGCGCGACGACGTCGCGCACTACGTCGGACTCGCGGCGGCGCATCAGCCGGTGATCGATGTCGGCTGCGGACGCGGCGAGTTCCTCGCCGCCTGTCGTGCGGCAAGCGTCGCCGCGCGTGGCGTCGACACGAACGAACGCTCCGTCGCCGATCTCGTCGCGCGCGGCTACGACGTGCAACTCGCCGGCGTCCCGGAATGCTTCGCGTCGACGCCCGACGCATCGCTGGGCAGCGTCCTCGCGATGCACGTCGTCGAACACCTTCCGGTCGACGCGCTCTTCGCGCTCTTCCGCGAATCCTCCCGAGTCCTCCGCCTCGGCGGCCTCCTCATGATCGAGACCCCAAACGCCGAGTCGCTCCTCATCGCCGCCACGGAGTTCTGGCGCGACCCCACACACCTCGCCCCCCGCCACCCGGCAGCACTGACAGTGCTCGCCCGCGAACACGGCTTCGAAGTCGCCGAGGTGCGCGCGGTGCACGAATTGCCCGAGGGGACGCGACTGGCGATGTCGCCGGAGGACTCGCCGGAACTGCGTCGCGTGATCGGCGCGATCAACGACCGTCTGTTCGCCCCGCAGGACCTGCGGCTGGTGCTGCGGAAGGTTTAGCGCTTCAGCGCTCTCACCGATCCCACGACTGCACGTCGATCACGCTTGTCGGCGGAGGGGGTGGCGTGCGGTGGGGGAGGAGCGCGCCGAGCAGCAACCCCGCAGCGAGGCCGCCGAGGTGGGCGTAGTTGTCGATGCGGGCGACCTGCGTGCCGATGACGATGTTCATCAGGATCCAGAACACGCATTGCACGACGATGCTGCGAGCGACGCGTTGGTGGCGCCATTTCGGGGAGCGGAAGACCGAGAACACGAACGCGCCCATGATTCCGAAGATCGCGCCGCTGGCGCCGACGGATGAAACGCCGGGGCGCATCGCGGTGGTGATGAACGAGACGATGCCGGTCGCAAAGTAGATGAGGAGAAACCGGCGGGAGCCGAACATCATCTCGTACAGCGTGCCGATCTGATACAGCGCGAACAGATTCAGCGCGAGATGCAGGACCGTGCCGGCCGTCGTGCCGTCGCCGTGCAGGAACATCGCGGCGACGAGGCGCCAGTACTCGTGATCGTGAAAGACGTCGACGTGCGAGACGGCGCCGATCGTGTGAAGCGTGTCGGGGTTTTTCCATGCGCCGGTTGCGACTTCGACGAGGAAGCCGATCACGATCGCGACAAAGAGGCCGAACGTCGCGGGAGCGCCCTTCATGCGGCCGATCATCGGCCTCGTTCCAACATGCCGGAGACGCTGCGCATGGTCAGGTGAGCAAAACGGGGGAACACTTCTTTCAATCTCATGTACGAAGCCGCGAGCAGCGGCAGGATCCGGCGATAGCGTCCATCTTCGGCAGCATTGCAAACGGCGCGCGCCACTTTCTCCGGCGCCAGAGCCGGCAAAAGACGTTCGGCGCCGGGCATCTTGGTGCGGTCCGCGCGCGCAAAGAACTCGCTCTCGGTCGTCGCCGGACAGACTAGTGCAACGCGCAGGCCGCTGCGCAGCACTTCATCGCGCAACGATTCGGTGAATCCCACGAGCGCGAACTTCGTCGCGCAGTAGCCGCCCATGCGCGCGTACCCCATGATTCCGCAGATCGACGCGACGTTCACGATCGTCCCCGCGCGGCGCGCCAGCATCTGCGGCAACACGGCCTGCGTCGCGTTCACCGCGCCGAAGAAATTGGTGTCCATCATTTCGCGCAACGCGTCGACATCCGCGTCCGCGATCGCATCGAACACCGCGAAGCCCGCGTTGTTCACGAGCACGTCGACATCGCCTGCCTGCGCAATCAGTTGCGCGCAATCATCTGCACTCGTAACGTCGGTGGCGACCGCTGTTGCGCGCACTCCGAAAGCGCGGCATTCCGCTGCGACCTGCTCGAGTTGATCGAGCCTGCGCGCACCGAGCACGACGTTCGCGCCGCGCCGCGCCATTTCGAGCGCAGTCGCGCGTCCGATTCCACTCGAAGCGCCTGTGATCACTACCGTTTTTGCCCGTAATTCCATGGTTGCGCGCGGAGTCTATCGGCAGAGATCTCGCATTTGACAGTGCAAAAGTGCGACACCTATACTCCGGCCGAAGTCCATCCTTCGACTCAGCCGAGTCTCGCGCCGCCAACAGGGGAGGTTTCCATGCCATTTGAGGAAGTGAAAAAAGTCTGGATGAACGGGCGGCTCATCGACTTCGCCGATGCGAAGATCCATGTGTTCACCCACGCCATCCACTATGGCTCCGGCCTCTTCGAGGGCATCCGTTGCTACAACACCAAGCAGGGTCCGGCGATCTTCCGGCTCAACGAACACACACGCCGTTTGTTCGACAGCGCGAAGATCTATCGCATGGAGATCCCGTACACGCCGGAAGAAGTGAACGCCGCGTGCATCGACGTGATCCGCGCGAATGAGTTCGAGGACTGCTATCTCCGTCCGGTCGTCTATCGCGGATTCCACTCCCTCGGCGTGTTCCCCGGCGCCTGCCCGGTCGACTTCGTCGTCGGCGCATGGAAGTGGGGCAAGTACCTCGGCCCCGAAGCGCTCGAGAACGGCGTCGACGTCCGCGTCTCGTCGTGGAATCGTATGGCTCCCAATACGTTCCCGGCGCTCGCCAAGGCGACGGGCAACTACATGAACTCGATCCTGATCCGGCAGGAAGCCGCGATCGACGGATACTCCGAAGGCATCGCGCTCGACGTGAATGGCTACGTGAGCGAAGGTTCGGGCGAGAACATCTTCGTCATTCGCGACGGCAAGGTCTTCACCCCGCCCCTCGGCTCCTCAATCCTCGGCGGCATCACCCGCGCCAGCATCATCACCATCGCCAAGCAGTTCGGCTACGAGATCGTCGAGTCGCTCATTCCGCGCGAGATGCTCTACATCGCGGACGAAGTCTTCTTCACCGGCACCGCGGCTGAGGTCACGCCGATCCGCTCCATCGATCGCATCGCGATCGGCAGCGGCAAGCGCGGCCCAATCACGGAGCGCATCCAGAAAGAGTTCTTCGCCTACATCGGCGGAGAGATTCCGGATCGCTACAACTGGCTGACGCCGGTCTACGCGGACCGCGAAGCCGACGCGCGCAAGCCTGCGCTCGCCGCCACTTAGTCCAACAACGCACATCGACTCCATCGAACGCCGGCTGCGAAGCCGGCGTTTTCGTTTGCCGCGTCATAGTCGTCCCTGCGCCTGCATCGACGAGTAGCGATGTGCGCCGATGACGAGATGGTCGACCAGGTTGATGTCGACGAGGCTCAGCGATTCCTTCAGTTTCTGCGTGTACCGCAAGTCCTCCTCGGACGGCGCCGGATCGCCCGACGGATGGTTGTGGTACACGACGACGGCCGACGCCGCGTGATCGAGGAGCGCGTGGCGGATCACGTCGCGCGTCGAGACGAGCGCGTTGTTGATCGTTCCGACGTAGATCTCACGCTGCGCGACGATGCGATGTCGCGCGTCGAGGAACGCGGCGCCGAGACGCTCCTGCGAGAACTTTGCGAGTGAGCTGACCAGTTGAGGGCCGAGTACGGCGTGGTCGAACGGTTGCGGCTCGGGAGGCTCGTCGGAGTTGAAGCGATGACGAAGTTCGAACGCGGCGGCAAGTCGCGCGGCTTTCGCCGGACCGATTCCGCAGACGTCCTGCAAATACGCCGGATCGCGAACGCCGAGTTTCGGCAATCCCTCGCCGAGCAGCATGCGTGCGAGTTGAATCGCGTTCTTGCCGCGCACGCCGCAGCCGAGGAGGATGGCCAGCAACTCGGTGTTCGAGAGCGTTTGCGCGCCGTGACGCAGCAGACGCTCTCGCGGACGCTCATCCATCGGGAGATCGCAAATGACGTCGGTCATGACCGTGACTCCAGGATCGCGTCGACGATTTGCGGCGTCGCTTCGGCCGCGCGCATCGCGATCGAGTAGCGAACGTTCGGCGCGAGATCGCTGACTTCGGGATTGATCTCGATCGTCAACCCTTTCGCGACGCTCGCGAGTCCCGCGGCCGGATAGACGACGCCCGACGTCCCGATGATGAGCACGAGGTCCGCACCCGCGACTGCCGCTGCGGCGGCTGCAAGCGCGTCGTTCGACAACGCTTCGCCGAACCACACGACGTCGGGCCGCAGGAGCGCGCCGCACGCGCAATGTGGCGGGGACTCGGCGAATGGCTCCTCGTGTGTCGTCGTCGTACCTTCACGCACGCAACGCACGCGAAAGATGTTCCCGTGCAACTCGATGATGTCGCGCGAGCCGGCGCGCGTGTGCAGACCATCGACGTTCTGCGTGATGACGGTCGCGTCCTCGAGGCGCGCAATCGCCTCATGCGCGGCGTTGGGCTTCGCGTCTCGGATCAGACCGCGACGCCACTCGTACCACTCCCACACGAGACCGGGATCGCGGCGAAAGGCTTCAGGCGTCGCGAGATCTTCGGGGCGGAACTCGCGCCATAGGCCACCGGCTCCGCGAAACGTCGGGATGCCGCTGTCGGCAGAAACACCCGCACCCGTGAGGACGGCCACAGTGCGCGGGGCGCGGTAGTGA
>DASVNL010000128.1:0-9511 GCA_036383875.1 Thermoanaerobaculia bacterium | reverse complement strand
TTCGCGAGCAGTTGCTTCACCCGCTCGCGTGCGAGCGGCTCATCGTCGATGACGACCGTTCGGATCATGAGGCGCAGTCCCTCGCCGGAAGTTCGATCGCGACGACGAACCCTTCACCCGTGCGCTCGAAACGCGTCGTCGCCTCGCCGCGATACAACTGTTCGAGCCGCGCCAGCGTGTTCGTGATCCCGACCCCCAACTTCGCCGACTCCGGATCGAAGCCCGGCCCGTCGTCGATCACGCGCAGCAGCAAACGTCCATTGTCGCGCTTCACGCGCAGCTCGATGTTCCCGCCCTGCGCGCGTTTTGCGACGACGTGACGCAGCGAGTTCTCGAACAGCGGTTGCAGCAACAGCGCGGGGACTTCGCAATTCAACGCGGACGCATCGACGGTGCGCGTGATGCGCAAGCGATCGTGGAAGCGCATCGTTTGAATGCGCAGGTAGTGATCGACGAGCTCGAGCTCGCGGCGGAGCGGAATCGTGTCGGCGCGGCCGAGGTCGAGCGTGGAGCGCAACAGCGCGGAGAGCTCCATCAGCATCTCGTCGGCGCGATCGGGATTCGTGTGCACGAGCGCCGCGATGCCATTGATCGCGTTGAACAGAAAGTGCGGCTGCAATTGACCGCGCAACTGCTCGAGTTGTGCGCGCGCGAGCTGCGACTCGAGCGTCAGCGTGCGGCGATCTTTCTCGCGGATCGCACGCAGGACTTCGAAGATGGTTCCGGCGACGAGGACGCAGCCGCCGAGGATGACGTTGCTGTGGAAGCGGAGCAGGGTGACGTTGAGCGCGTCGTGCATCGTCACGTCGCGACCTTCGATGAACTGCATGAACGCGATGTCCATCACGCAGCGCAGAAACGCCGCGCCGATCAGAATCGCGAACAACGACAGCGTCGCGGCGAGCCAGCGCGCGCGGCGGAACGGCACACGTCGCAATGCGAACAGCATCAGCGGCGTGACGAGCATCCAGAGCACCATGCTCACGCCGTTCGCGATCGCGACGTCGCGCAGGTCGACCTGACCGCGACCGCGAAGCTGTGCGAAGAGCAGATCCTGCGTCGCGAAGAACGATCCGAAAAAGATCCAGCCGCCCGCGATCGCGGAGGCGTAGACCAGACTGCGGACGATCCTCTCCCTCACCGGCGTGCATCTTCGTCGCTGCGCGCGCGGCCACGCAACCGCCGCGGTCCCACGAAACCCGGCGTTCGTCCCACACGCGAAAACGCGCGACGCGGCCGCGCGTATCGTCTCGCTCGATGAAACGAATCGCGCTCCTGCTCCTGCTCACCTCCGCACTCTTCGCCGACGACCTTCCGCGCCGGCTCACGATCGGCGTCGCCGCCGCGCCGGCGGACAACGGACTGGCCGTGCAGAGCGTCACGCCCGGCTTCCCGTTTGAACAGGCCGGCATCCGCGAAGGCGACGTCATTACCGTCATCGACGGCAAGCCGATGACCAATCCGCGCGACCTCATCGCGTCGCTGCGCGCGCATAAGCTCGGCGAGACGATGCACGTCGACGTGCTGCGCGGCACGGAGAAGAAATCGTTCGACGTCGCGATGCGCGAGCATCCGAAACTCACGAGCAACGCGTACGACATCGTCTACGACTCCGTGCGCGATCCGGAGAGCGGCGCGCGCTATCGCGTGATCGTCACGAAGCCGCGCGGCGTCGCGAAAGCGCCGGCGTTGTATCTCGTGCAGGGACTCGGCTGCTTCTCCATCGACACGGCGCAGGACTTCTACACGACGATGCTCGACACGGCGACGAAGCAGGGCATCGTCACGCTGCGCGTCGACAAGCCGGGCGCGGGCGACAGCGAGGGTGGTCCGTGCCCCGAGGTCGACTTCAACACGGAAGTGCGCGCGTATCAGGCTGGATTGCGCTATCTCGCCGCGCAGCCGTACGTCGATGCGAAACACATCACACTCTTCGGCCACAGCATGGGCGGAATCATGGCGCCGGTCATCGCCGAAGCCGGTCCGCTGTCGAAGGCCATCGTCTACGGCACCGGCTACAGCAGCTGGTTTTACTACATGCTCGAAAACGGACGCCGTCAGGCGCGGCTCGCCGCGACACCGTTCGACGTCATGGGCGAACAGGAAAAGCAGTTCGAGAAACTCAACTCATTGCTGTTCATCCAGAAGAAGACGCTCGAGGAAGCGCTGACCGAAGTCCCCGCGATGCGCGATCACTTCCCCGACGGCCACTCATACGCCGGCGGCAAACCAGTGAAGTACTTCCAGCAGATCTACGACCTCAATCTCGCGAAGGAATGGAAGGAAGCGAAGCTGCCGGTCACCGCGATCTGGGGCACGTCCGACTTCGTGTCGAGCGAGGCCGATCACGAGTGGCTCGCCGCCGCGGTGAACTCATGGCTGCCGGGCAAAGGAAAACTGGTGCGGCTCGAAAAAACCGATCACTGGTTCAATCACGCGAAAGACTTCACGCAGAGTCTGATGTCGGGAGGCAACGGCACGATGAACGACGCGATCGTGACGACGGTGCTGCAGGAGGTCGATCGCTGATACGTTCCATCCCGAAATCCGGGTGACAATACGCGCGGTCATGTTCGGCCGCCCATTGCCCCTCATCGTCCGAGTCTCGCTCGCACTCGCACTCGTGGCCGTGCTGCCGCTCGGCTATGCCGTGTGGTCGCTGTTCGACGTGAACCGCGCGGGGATGCACGAGCAGGTGCTACGCACGCACGCCGTCGCAGCATCGACGGCCGCCGAACGCATCGCGACGACGATCGAGACGCGACGCGCATTCGCACGCTCGCTCGCATTGAACGCATCGATCACCGCCGACCCACGCTCCGACGTCGCCAAAGGTCTGCTCCAGGAAATCCTCGGCTCCGACCCGTCGATCGGAATGATCGACGTCATCACTCCCGCGAACGAAGTAGTGATCCGCGCGCAACGTCGCGGGATCGCGGAACGTGCGGGCGCACTGCCGCTCACGAGCGAGCCGCGCATCTGGGCGAGCGGCGGCACGCAGTGGCTGCTCGTCTCCGAGCCGTTCGGCACCGGCGGAACGCTTCGCCTCCTCGGCGAAGTCCCGACCATCGCCGACGCACTCGATCCCGCCGAAGTCGGCGACGAAGCAGAGATGGTGCTCGCGTCGCCCGCGGGCGTCGTCGCGGGACGCGGCTCACTCGCGACGTTTCCGCGTCCGATGATCGAAGCCGCGCGCACCGCACGCGTGAACGGCACCGGCGTCTATCCCGACGGCAAAGGCAACGACATCATGGGCGCGTTCGCGCCGGTCGCCGGCACGAACTGGTTCGTGTTGTCGCGCCAGCCGTTCGCACGCGCGAACGAGATCTCCGCGAAGATGCAACGCCGCGCCGCGACAGCCGCGGTGGTCGCGCTGGTACTCGCGATCGTCGTCGCGCTGATCGCGCAACGCACGATCGTCAAACCGATCCGCGCGGTCATCCGTGCCCAACAACGACTCGCCGGCACGCCGATTCCGTCGGGCAGCGAGATCGAGCAACTCCGCGCGAGCGCCGAGAAAATCGAGCGTCGCATCGCCGATCAGGAAGACCTCGGCCGCGTGTTTCTCGGCCGCTATCAAGTCACCGGCATCATCGGGCAGGGCGGCATGGGCACGGTATTCCGAGGATGGGATCCCAAGCTTCGCCGTCCCGTCGCGCTGAAGACCGTGCGATTCGACACCGTCGCGCCCGAAGAAGCGCGCGAGCTCGTCGACACCCTCGTCGTCGAGGCGGTCACCGCGGCGAGCGTGAATCATCCGAACATCGTCTCGGTCTTCGACGTCGAGGACACGCCGCAGGCCGCGTTCATCGCGATGGAGCTCGTCGACGGGATGAGCGCGCAGTCGTTCCTCGACCTCTACGGCAAGATGTCGCCCGAGCAGACGGTGCTCGTCGGCGCGGCGGTCGCACGCGCGCTCGACGCTGCACACACGCGCGGCTTCCAGCATCACGACGTGAAACCGGCGAACGTCCTCCTCGGTTACGACGGCGCGATCAAAGTCGCGGACTTCGGACTCGCCGCGATGATCATGAACATGTCGAAGTCGCAGGAAGTGGTGTTCGGCACGCCGGGCTACATCGCGCCCGAAGTCGCAACCGCCACCGGCCGCGACGCGCGCAGCGATCTCTTCTCCCTCGGCGTCCTCCTCTATCAATGCGCGACCGGCGAGAATCCGTTCGAGCGCGACGGCGCGCGCGAAACGATCCTCGCCGCGATCATGACTACGCCGCCGCCGCTCGCGGAAGCGGTCGAGGGTGATCGCGAGATCGTCGAGCCGCTCGCGCGACTCGTCACGGCACTCATGCAGAAACATCCCGACGACCGTCCGTCGGCGACGAGTGAAGTCGCGAACGGACTCGAACTTCTCGCACGCAAACACAATCTCGAATGGAAGCTGGAATCGGTGACCGGAGCGATCCCGCCGAAGGGCCACGGCTCCGCCGCGCTGATTCCGACGATCTCACTGGAGCGACTGAGCCGATGAAACGAATTCTCGCTGCGATTCTTCTCTTCGCACTGCGCGTCACCGCCGACGACACGATCGGCTGGCACGTCGTCCAGGAAGGGGAAACGCTGAGCCGCATCACCGTGAAGTATCTCGGCAGCTCCGCCGACTGGCGCGACAACTGGAAGCTCAATCCCAACGTCGCCGATCCGAACAAACTCAAGCCCGGCCAGCGCATTCGCGTGATCCTCTCGCGCACGCTGCCCGCGCGTTCGGCGCTCGTGAATCGCGTCGCGCGTCGCGTCGAGAGGAAACCGGAGCCTGCGCCGTGGACCACCGCACGCGCCGGCGATCAGCTCGCGGAGCGCAACGGCATCCGCACGTACGAGGCGTCGTCCGCGGAGCTGAAGTTCGAAGACAACACGCTGCTCACCCTCACCGAGCGGTCGCTCGTCTTCCTGCGCGGCACGAAGACCGCCGCGGCGAATCGCACGACGAACGAGATCGAGATCGTCGACGGACACGCGGACCTCGACAAGCCCGCGCCGTCAGCACGCACGCAGGACATCGAGATCGTCGTCGGCACGACCACGGCGCAACCAGCGAGTGGCGCGTCGAAGGCGCGCTTTCGCAAAGAAGGGGCGAACGCGCAGGTCATGGCCTATCGCGGCGGCGCGAACGTCGCGAGCGCGGGCGCGTCGGTGAAAGTCGGCGAAGGAATGGGCGTCGCGGTTCCGGAAGGACAGAAACCGCCGAAGCCGGAGAAGCTGCTCGTCGCACCGGCGATGCAATCGATGGACGTGACGGCCGCGCGCCCGATGCTGCGCTGGTCCGCGGTCGACGGCGCTGCGAACTACACGGCCGAAGTCTGTCGCGACGCGGGATGCGCGGAGATCGTCGCGCGCGCCGCGACGGTCGAGACGACGGAGTGGCAGCCGCCCGCGCTCGACGCCGGCGAATACGTCTATCGCGTGAGCGCACGCAGCGCGTCCGGACTCGATGGATTCGCGTCCGTCGCGCCGCTGCGCGTGCGTCGCGCGTTCCTCGAAGTCACGACGGGCGATGACGGCGGCGCAGGCTCGCTTCGCGCCGCGATCGAGCAGGCCAACGCGTCCCGAAGCGCCTACGAAATCCGGCTGCGCAACAGCGTCACGCTCGCCTCTCCCCTGCCGCGCATCACATCGCCGTTGACGATCAGCGGCGTCGAGACCGAAGTTCCGATCGGGTCGGTGACGACCGTGGGACACGGCGAGACGACGCTGCAGAATCCGACGCGATCCGCAGTCGAGATCGACTTCGGCGGCACGGCCGTTGGTTTCGACGCGACGGACGCGCTCACCATTCGCGACCTCACGCTGATCGGTGCGACGACGAACGTTCGCGCGGCGTCCTCACTGACGATGGAGAACGTCGTCGTCGGCACGCTGCTCGCGCGCACGGAGTCGACCGGAATCGAAGCGCACGGCGCGACGACGCTGCGGCGCGTGCTCGTCACGGGGATGCTGCAAGCCGGCATCGTTGCGCGCGGCGCATCGACGCTCGACGCGGAGTTCGTCGAAGTCAGCAACTCCGGCGACGGCATCGTCGTCGAGAGCGCGGGCTCGCGCATCCGTCACTCGCTGCTGTTGCTCAATCAAACCGGCGCGACGCTCGCGGAAGGGAGCGCGGTCGAAACGTCGACGTATCGCGGCAATCGCACCGCGCGCGCACTGCCGACGCGCACCGTGTCCGACGTCGAGAACACGTTCGACGACAACCTGCTCACCGCGGTCGTCGCGGGACGCGTCACGAAGATCAGCGTGAACGAGGACGGCGCAACGGTCGTCTCGGGCACTGCTGCACCCGGCGCGAACGTCGAGATCTACTCCGACGCCACGATGCCGGCACGCACGACCGCAACTGACGCAGGAATGTTTGAGGTCACGTTGGAGAAAGCGCAGCAACAATAGATATGCGCACATTGATCGTCGACGACGAGTACCTCGCGCGCGAGCGAATGAAAGAGCTCGCCGCGGAGCACGCGCGCGTCACGATCATCGGCGAGGCGACGACCGGCGCCGAAGCAGTGCAAGCCATCGAGTCGATGCAGCCGGACGTCGTGCTGCTCGACATCGCGATGCCGGCGATGGACGGATTCGAAGTGCTGTCGTGCGTCGAGACGTCGCCCCTGCCGCTGGTGATTTTCACGACGGCGTTCGATCAGCACGCGGTCCGCGCGTTCGACGTCGCCGCGGTGGACTACCTGCTCAAGCCGATCGATCGCGCGCGATTCGCCGAAGCGCTGCAACGCGCGGAAGCGCAACTCACCACGCGACAACCGGCCGAGCAGAAGCTGCGTCAGTTTCTCGAAAGCAAACCGGCCAATCGCATCGTCGTGCGTCAGGGCGATCGCATCGTGTTCGTGAAGCCGCAGGAGATCGATGCGGTGGAAGCGGTCGGCAACTACGTGCGCATCCATCGAAGCGGCGAGCGCTTTCTGATTCGACAGACGCTGTCGTCGCTCGAAGAACGACTCGCGCCGCACGGCTTCGCGCGCATCCAGCGTTCGGTGCTCGTGAACGTCGAGCGCGTGTCGGAACTGCGACGCGACGCGAAGGACGGATTCGTCGTCGTGCTCGCGAGCGGCGAAACGTTCCGCCTCACCACGAGCTACCGCGCAAACCTCGAACAGCTCCTCGGTGCATTCTGATGCTGCCGCGCTCACTCCGGCCGCTCGCACTCACGTTCGCCGTGGCCATGCCGCTGTTCGGCGCGCTCGTGCTGATGACCACCAGCGCCGCCGGCACGATCGTCGACAATCCGATCGCGTGGCTGCGCACCTGGTTCGCGTGGGCCGCATTCGCAGTGCTCGCGCCGCCGCTCATCGCGCTCGCCGCGCGCTTCCCGATCGACGGCCGCGCGCGACTGCGAGCCGTCGCCGTGCACTTCGTCGCGGCGATCATCACGATCATCGCTCACACCTCGATGGCGATCCTTTTCGGCATCGCCCTCGGCGCGCCCGCGCCGTTTCTCATCCAATTCTCGAATCTCTGGTCGCAATACCTGAAGTTCGATCTGCTCGTGTACAGCGTCGTCCTCGCAGCGGTCGTCGTCGTGCAACGCCACGCACGCGCGCGACGCACGGAGCTCGCCGTCGCGCGACTCGAAACGTGGGCCGCACGCGCGCAGTTCGAAGCAGTGCGCGGCGGTCTCGACGCACAGCCGATCATCGACGCGCTCACCGACGTCGAGCGCGATCTCGAACGTGATCCCGCTGCGGCGGAAGCGCGCATCGAACGGCTGAGTGCGTCGCTGCGCGCGCAACTCGATCGCATCCGCAACGCGCCCATTGCGTCGCGCAAACCGACGCGTCAGCGCGAGTCGCCGAAACCGCTGCTGTCGAAAATGCCGCTCTGGTTCGCGGCCGCGGCGGTCTTCCCGCTGTTCGGATTTCTGCTCAATCTCTTCTTCGTCGCGGACAACCTGCGCACCGGCGGACAGGATTGGTATCTGCTCTCCGTCGTCCTCCCCGCGTACATCCTCGGCGGACTGTTGTCGTTCATCGTGATCCTGCCCGCGCGACGCTCAACGTCGTACGCCGTGCTCGGCGCCGCGTGGCTCGCGCACGGATTCGCGGTCGAGCTCGCGCTGCGTCCACTCGAAGCGATTGGCATCTCGATGCGCGGCAACGGGACGTTGCCGACGACGCTGATCCTCTCCGCGATCGTCGCGTGCGCGATGCGCTTCGACGCGATCACGAAGCGCCAGCGCGAAGATCGCCTCGCCGCTGAAAATCTGACGCGACTCATCGCCGAGGCGCGATTGCGCACGTTGCGCACGAACCTCGCGCCGCACTTTCTGTTCAACACGCTGAACTCGATCCTCACGCTCGTCCGGCGCGACGCGAAAGCCGCGCGCCTGATGCTCGATCGACTGCGCCGCCTCCTGCGCGTGTCATTCGAAGAGCAGGCGTCGCAGGAGATCACGCTGCGCGAAGAGCTCGAGATCACGAATGCGTACATCGACATCGAACGCGTGCGCTTCCGCGACGCGCTGGATGTCCGCATGGACGTCGAGCACGATCTCCTCGACGCACGCGTTCCGTCGTTCCTTCTTCAGCCGCTCGTCGAAAACGCGATCCGCCACGGCATCCTCGGCACCGCCGGCCGCGGCCACATCCACGTCCGCGCCTCTCGCCTCGGCGACACGGTCGAGCTCGCGGTCCAAAACGACGGCGACATCCTCGACCCCGACCAGTGGCGCGACGGCATCGGCCTCTCCACCACCCGCGCGCGCCTCGCGTACCTCTACGGAACGGAACAGGATCTCGCCGTTCAAGTTGGGACGGGCGTCGAGGTGCGAATCGTGTTGCCGCTGCGCTAACGCGTTTCGAACGCGATCGCGAGCTCAGTGCCGTCGGGCAGACCCACGATCGACGCGCGCGCATCCGGCGCGAGCTTGTGAATCGCCGGCGCCAATCGGCGCGGAACGATGACGACCGTGTTGAGCGGCAACGTCGCAGGCTCTCCGCCGACGACGTACGTCTGCTCGCCCGCGATGTACTGCAGCGCAAACACGCGGTCCTGCACGCGGAAGTAGTCCTTCGAGTTCGCGCGTGCGTGGGGAAACTCGCCCACTGCGATCGGCCCGAGGGTCTCGATGTGCACGATCGCCGGACGTCCCTGCCGCACCTCGGCGATCCAGCGTCCGATCTGCGTCGGCGCGACTCCGTACACGCGCAAGTTCCCCGGATACGCGGCACCGGCGACGAAGACGACCCAGTAGTTGATCGCCAGCACGAGCGTGAGGATGAGAGCCGCAAGCGCCTGCGCGACGCGTACACGCGAAGACGAGCGATCCCACAGCCACACGCCTCCCATCGCGGCGACGAGACACGCCCACGGCGCGAGGTTCGCGACGCGATACGTGTACGGCGGGCCTTCCGCCGAAACGGAAAGGACGCCCGCGAGAATCGCGATCGCGAACCACGAAACGATCATGCGGCGCTGCCACCCTCCGATGCGCCACACGGCGACGCAGCCGCAAAGCAGCAACACGCCGGTGATCGGATCGAGCATCGGAAAG
>DASVNL010000127.1:0-11532 GCA_036383875.1 Thermoanaerobaculia bacterium | reverse complement strand
CGCGCCGACGTATGACGCCGCGACGGGTCAGACCGTCAACTCATATTTGTCGGTGACGTGGGTCGACATCGCGAATCCCGATCCGCCGAATGCCGCGTCGAATCCGGCGGCCGTGTACGAGCAAGGTCGCGCTCGCGGCGGCGCGCGCTTCCGTCGTCTCGAAGGCGCGTGGTTCTCCGGCGACAGTCTGTACTTCACGTCGACGAACGGCGGCGCTGCGGGACTCGGACAAGTGTGGCGTCACATCGTGCGCCGGCCGTCACCGGGCAAGTTTCGCGCGGCGGGCGGCACTCCGTGGCAAGGCGATCTGGTGTTGCTCTTCGAGTCGCCGTCGAACGACGCGCTGCGCATGGGCGACAACCTCACGATGAGTCCGCGCGGCTCGCTGATCATCTGCGAAGACGCCGATCCGCTCGCGTCGTACCTGCGCGTACTCACGCCCGAAGGCCACATCTTCCCGTTCGCGCAAAACAACGCCCTCGGCTTCGGCACGTCGTCGATGGAGTTCGCGGGCGTCGTGTTCAGTCCGGACGGACAGACGATGTTCGTGAATCTGCAAAGCGCGGGGATGACCGTCGCCATCTGGGGCCCGTGGCACCTGGGCCCTATTTAGGCCGGACGATTTACCAGCGCGAGTGACTGCGCGACTTCCGCATCGCCCGCCGACAGCTCGACCTGCGGGTGGGCGAAGTAGTAGCCCTGCAGCAGATCGATCCCGAGCTCGCGGCACACCTGAAACTCTTCCTCGGTCTCGATGCCTTCCGCGAGCGTCTTCGCGTTGATCTTCCCGCCGAGCTCCACGAGCATCTTCACGAGATCCTGTTTGATCGGCTCGTCGGCGAGCGTCGAGACGAGGCTCTTTGTGATCTTGAGGTAATCCGGCGCGAGTGCGGCGATCGCTTCGAGTGACGCGTAGCCGGAACCAGCATCGTCGATCGCGACCTCGATCCCCTTCTCGCGAAACTCATTCAGCAATTTGCGGAACGAAACGTAGTCTTCGATCGCGGCGCGCTCGGTCAGCTCGAACACGAAGTTCCCGCGATGCTCCGCGAAGAACGACACCATCTCGTGAATGCGGAACTCCGACTCGCCGAACATCTCGGCCTCGAGATTGAGGAGGAACTTGCGATCGAGCAGATCGACCTGCCGCAAACGCTTGAGCGCCCCTTCGAGTGCGATCGCCTCGAGCGCCCACGCGAGCTTCGCCTCGCGCGCGAAGGTGAAGAGCATGTCCGAGTTGCGGAACGACGAATTCGCGGGGCCGCGCGTGAGGATCTCGTAGCCGAACACGCTGACGTCTTTCGCGCGCACGATCGGCTGGAACAACGTCGTGATGCGTTTGCGGCGGATGATGTCTCGCAGTTCGCGCGTGAGTTGCTTCTTGCGCTGCTGTTCCGCATCGCGCACGGCATCGGCCGCGGTCTGCATACCCGCGTAGACCTGACGCTCGAGGCGAATCTGTGGGCGATAGTCGGTGCGCGCGGAGCCGACGAAGAAGCCGAGGTTCGCGCCGTGGAGATGCGGGAAGCGCTTGCGCGTCGTTTCGATGAGTCGCAGGCGGATCTCGTTGGCCATCAGCTCCGTCGCGTTCTCCGCGTTGAGATCCTGGCCGCGCGTTTCGTAGAAGATGTAGAAGCTCGAGCCGCCGACGCGATTGCACGTCACGATCGCGTTGCGAAATCGCGACTTCGCCTCGGCGGTGAGGATCTGTCCGACGTTGCACAGCAGCTCGTCGAAGAACGCCCAGCCGTACTCCGCCTCGATCGCCTCGAACTGTTCGATGTCGACGAAGACCATCCCGATCTCGCCGTGTTCGATGAGGATCTCTTTGATGCGATCGAGTACGAGCGGCAGACTCGGCAATGCCGTCGCGCGATCGAGCAGCATCGCCTCGACCGCGGAGCGTCCGACCTGCGACGAGTTGTTGCGCACCTCGAGCGAGCGTTGCAGCACAGTGTGCACGCGCTTCACGACTTCCTTGCGATCGAAGGGCTTGACGAGATAGTCGTCCGCGCCGACCTGCAGTCCGGTGAGGCGATCTTTGACGTCGCCGCGGCCGGTCACGAGGATCACGCCGATGTGCGACGTCCTCTGCACGCCCTTCAGCGCCTGGCAGACTTCCCACCCGCTGCGCTTCGGCATCATGACGTCGAGGAGCACCGCGTCCGGAAGACGCGCCTGGGCGAGAGTGAGCGCTTCCTCGCCATCACGAGCAACGAGAATCTCGCACTCCAGCGGTTTGAGGTACGTCCTCAACAGCAGCGCGACTTCCTCGTCGTCATCGGCGATGAGTACAACGGGCCGGGACATAGCTTAAGCGGGATGATTGCGGAAAACAGGCCAGAAAGAAAGCGATGAACGATGAGAGATGAGAGATGAACCTGGCCGTCATCGAAAAGCCCGCGTTTCTCGCCTCACCGTTCATCGCTCATCTCTCATCTCTCATCGCTCGTACTCACGACCCACTAGAATTAAAACCAATGCCGTCCCCCCACTCCCTCCTCGTCGCTGCGTCCATCGCCGGCGGCTTGCTCCTCCTGCTTTGGCTCGTGCGGACGTTGCTCGTGCGGAGGTTGCGGAACGCGGCGGCGACGGTTTCGCTGGTCGATGATTTCTTTCTGCTCGTTGCGCAGAAGACGAAGGTCTTGTTGCTTCTCGTCCCCGCGCTGTACGCCGGCGCGCGGACGCTCGATCTGCCGAACGACCTGCGCGATCCGATGCGGACGGCGATGCTGCTCGCGGTCATCGCGCAGGTCACGTTGTGGGTGACGGCGGTCGTCGATTTCTGGCTGCGGCGCTATCGGCGTATTCGTTTCGAGACCGATCCGGCCGCGGTGATGACGATCAACGCGTTTCGGATCGGCGCGCTGGTCGCGTTGTGGGTCTTTGCCACCGTCCTCGCGATTCACAACCTCGGGTTCGACGTCACGGCGCTCATCGCCGGACTCGGCATCGGCGGTGTCGCGGTCGCGCTGGCGACGCAGAACATCCTCGCCGATCTCTTCGCCTCCCTCTCCATCGTCATCGACAAGCCGTTCATCCTCGGCGACGGCATCACCGTCGACAAACAATCCGGCACCGTCGAGCACATCGGCCTCAAGACCACGCGCATGCGCGCGTCGACGGGCGAGCAGGTCATCTTCTCGAACGGCGATTTGCTCAAGAGCCGCATCCACAACTTCGCGCGGATGCAGGAGCGCCGCTCGACGTCGCGCATCGCGATTCGCTACGGCACGCCCGTCGAGACGCTCGCGCGCATCCCGGACTTACTGCGCAGCGCGGTCCAAAAGCATGAGCACGCCCGCTTCGATCGCGCCCATCTCGTCGCCCTCGGCGATCACGCCTACGAGTACGAGCTCACCTTCCTCACGCCGCCCGACGCCGCAACGTTCTTCGACATCCAGCAAGCCGTGATGCTGGATGTCGTGCGTTCGCTGGATGCCGAGGGGCTGGCGCTCGCCGAGCGGGAGCGTGTGGTCCGCGGCGACTGAACGCTCACTCACTTCTTGTGCTAACGTTCAGGAGTCCGCGGAGAGAGGTTTGATGATCAAGTTCGGTACCTCGGGGTGGCGCGGCATCATCGGCGAAGATTTCACGTTCGAGAATGTTCGCATCGCCACGCAGGGCGTCGCCAACTACCTGAAGAAAAGCGGTCTTTCCGGCTCCGGCGTCGTCGTAGCGTGGGACACGCGATTCCTCTCCGAGAAATTCGCCTCCGAAGCTGCGAAGGTTCTCGCGTTCAACGACATTCGTGCGTACTTGTGTACGCGCGACGTCCCGACGCCCGTCGCCGCGTACGAAACCGTCCGGCGCCGCGCACTCGGCTGCGTGAACTTCACGGCGTCGCACAACCCTCCCGAATACAACGGCCTCAAATTCTCGACCGGCGACGGCGCACCCGCGCTGCCTGAGATCACGCAGCAGATCGAGCGCGAGATTCACGAAGTCGCGCAGAACAACGAGCGCATCGACGTCTACGCGAAGTCGGAGATGATCGAAGAGATCGATCCGAAAGATCGCTACCTCACCGAGCTGCGCACGAAAGTCGACATGGATGCGATTCGCAACAGCGGACTGCGCATCGCCATCGACTCGCTGTTCGGCACGTCACGCGACTACCTCGACTACTTCCTCCTCGAAGCCGGCATCGAGGTCAAGATCATCCACAACTACCGCGACCCGTACTTCGGCGGCTTCTCGCCGGAGTGCAGCGAGAAGAACCTCGCCGAGTTGCGCAAGACGGTCACCGAGGAGAAGTTCGACCTCGGACTGGCAACGGACGGCGACGCGGATCGCTTCGGCATCGTCGACGATCGCAATCGCTTCGTCTCCCCCAACACGATCCTCGGACTGCTCGCGCTCTACCTGAAGCGCTATCGCAAAATCCCCGGCGGCCTCGCCCGCTCCGTCGCGACGACGCACCTCATCGACGCGATCGCGCGCAAGCTCGAGATCCCGCTGTACGAGACGCCGGTCGGCTTCAAGTACATCGGCGAGTTGATTCTCGAAGGAAAGATCGCGCTCGGCGGCGAAGAGTCGGCCGGCATGTCGATGCACGGACATCTTCCTGAGAAAGACGGCATCCTCGCGTGCCTGCTCGTCGCGGAGATGGTCGCGCGGACGGGTAAGAAAATCACGCAGCTCATCGAAGAGACGCACGCGGAGTTCGGACACTTCTACTCCAAGCGCGTCGATCTCAAACTCACGCCGCATCTGCGCGACACGGTCGCGGCGAAGCTCGCGAATCCGCCCGCGCAACTCGACGGACTCGTCGTGCGCGAGGTGAACAAACTCGACGGCGTGAAGCTGATCTTCGACAAGCAGACGTGGCTGCTCTTCCGCCTCTCGGGCACCGAGCCCGTCGTGCGTCTCTACGCCGAAGCCTGCAGCCCGAAAGACCTCAAGCACGTGATCGACATCGGACGGAAATTCGTCGTCGCATGAAGTATCCCTTCTCCAAACTCTTCCTCATCTGCACCGGCAAGCGCTGCAACGACGACGCGCACGGCGATCAGCGCGGCGAGATGATTCGCGACGAACTGAAGTCGCACAACAAGTCGATGGGCCGCAAGCCGACGGTGCGCATCTGTGCGGTCTCGTGTCTCGATCTCTGCGATCACGGGCCGAACATGGTCGTCGAGCCGGGTGGCACGGTGTACGGACATCTCGATCGCGCGAAAGCACGCGCGGCGTACGATGGCGAAATGGGCGATGGCGTGTTGCGCCCCGATCTCGAGCTGGAGTTGACGTGAATGCGCTGGCTGATCGCACTGCTGTTCGCAGTCCTTCCGATCGCCGCCTCCGCTCAGGCGATCGCGAACATTGAAGTCACCGCGGCCGGCGGCAAGAGCATCACGACGTGGCACGGCCAGGCCGATCTGCAAGCGCTCAACATCGCGCTCGTCCATCCGATCTCGCCGCGCTCCGACGTTTCATTCGTGTTCGCGCCGGTGACGATGTGGCAGCCGCGCAGTTGGTTCGGCAACGAGTTCCACGACGGCAATGAATCGGTACGCGGCGTGTCCGCCGCGATCCTCGCGCGACGCACGTTTCATCGCGACTCCGCGCGCTTCAACTGGTACGTCGAAGGCGGCACCGGTCCGCTGATCGCGCAGAAGAAAATCCCCGCGTCGACGTCGCGATTCAACTTCATGACGCAGTTCGGTACGGGCATCGTGCTGCGACCGGCCAGCCGCTTTCCGCTGATCGTCGGCTATCGCCTGCTGCACATTTCGAACGGCGGCTACGCGCCGCGCAACCCCGGCCTAAACGTCTCCGCGGCGATCGTCGGCGTGCGATTCAGAACCGCCACGACGCGCCAACACTGACGATCAGCGGATCGAGTCCGACCGTGTCCGGCAGCGTGTACGCGGAGCGCGCGATCTTCGGTTCCGCTTCGAGCGGCACGTACGTCGCGGAGAGCTCGAGGAAGATTCGCGGCCGGAATCGATAGCGCAGTCCGCCTTCGACGAGCAACGTCGTCTCGTTGTCGAACTCCGCTTCGACTTCCTCGCCGAACCGATCGTCGAGATTGCCGATCATCGCGAGTGCGCCGCCACCTCCGACGAATGCAGACAGACGACGCTCCGGCGCGAAGTGATAGCGCGCGGTGATCGAGTAGAGATCGAGTCCGATCGTGCCGAGGTCGACGTCGTTGGGTGGTGGGTTCGAGGGAAAGAGAATCGCTTCGGGATTGACGAAGAGCGCCCTCGCACGCGCGGACACGCGCGGCGTGAAGAACCACTCGCCGCTCGCGGCGAACCCGCGGCCGATGGGCACGTCGAGATCGCCACTCTCGCCCATCGGCATCGCGACGACGTGTTGAATGCCCGCTTCGAAATCGGCTGCGGACAGTGGAAGCGCAAGCAGAAGAATGATCAGGATGCGCATTGCTAGTGCCTCACCGACGGACGTCGCGACGGCGGCTCGAAGCCGATCGCCCACGACGCGCGCAGTGTAGCTTCACCACTAAAGGTCATTCAAACAACGTGTCGACGTAGTCCTGCGGGTCGAACGGAATTAGATCGTCCGCCGCTTCGCCGACGCCGACGAACTTCACCGGGATGTCGAACTGGCGCATGATCGAGAGGATCACTCCGCCCTTCGCCGTGCCGTCGAGCTTCGTGACGACCATGCCCGTGACCTTCGCCGCCTCGAGAAACGCAGCGGCCTGACTGACGCCGTTCTGTCCCGTCGTGCCGTCGAGGACGAGCAGCGTTTCGTGCGGCGCGCCCGGCAACTCCTTGTCGATCACGCGATGCACTTTCGACAGCTCGGACATGAGGTGCGTCTTGTTGTGCAGACGTCCCGCGGTGTCGATGATCACGACATCCGCCTTGCGCGACTTCGCCGCCGCCACCGCGTCATGCGCGACGGCCGCAGGATCGGAGCCGGCCTTGTGCTTCACGAGCGGGACGCCGATGCGATCGGCCCACATCTGCAACTGTTCGATCGCCGCGGCGCGGAACGTGTCCGCGGCGCCGAGAACGACGGACTTGCCTTCGTTCTTGAAGCGCTGCGAGAGCTTCGCGATGGTCGTCGTCTTGCCCGTGCCGTTGACGCCGACGACGAGGATCACGAACGGTTTCGCGCGATGCAGCTCGATCGTCTCCGCCTTGCGTTGCGGGATCAGCGCGCGCGTTTCCTCACGCACGACTTCCGTGAGCCGCTCGACCTTGGTGATCTTCTCGTCGCGCACGCGGCGTTCGACGCGATCGATGATCGCTGTCGAGAGCTCCGCGCCGACGTCGGCGCCGAGGAGACCTTCCTCGAGTCCGTCGATCGCGCTTTGACCGATCGGAAGGTCGGGAGTGATCGACTCCTTCACCTTCTCGATGATCTCGGTGTGGGTCATGAAGAGCCCACGCTTCAGTTTGTCGAAGAATGATTTTTTCTCAGCCATAGAAAATGAGACTCGTTACCGCGTTCCGCTTTCGCGCGCCGCGATGGCGCGTTTGACCATCTCCTCGTCGATGGTCAGCACGCCGTTCGTCGTCGGCTCGAACTCCAGCCCGCGGATGACGCGACGGTAGGTGTCGCGCAGTGCGCGTGCGCCGAGGCGCTTCTGCCGGGATGCGTCCCACGCGATGAGGATCAGCGCGCCTCGCGTGATCTGCAGATCAACACCGAAACGGCTGAAGTATTCGCGCGACGTGCGAAAGATCGACGCGTCGGGCTCGACGAAGATGCGCGCGAGGTCGCCCTCCGCGAGGTCGTTGAGCACGATGATCGACTCGAAACGCGAGATGAACTGCGGCGTCATGCCGTAGCGGAAGAGGTCTTCGTATTTGAGGTAATCGCCGAGGTGGAACGGCAGTTCTTCGCGGACCTCGCCGGAGGCCGAGACCACGACCACCGGTTTCATCGGCACGACGTCCTGCCCGATCAGCGCGCGGCGCAGCACGCTTTCGTACAACTCTTCGAACGCGCCGCCCGCGACGAACAACATGCGCGACGAGTTGATGACGAACGTCCAGCCGTCGGCTTCGAACTCGACGTTCTCGTTCTCCATCAGCGTGAGCAGCGCTTCCTGCGCGACGATGCCGCGCACGTTCGGCACGCCGCTGACGCTCGCGCGGATCTTGTCGACTTCGTCGATAAAGATGATGCCGCGCTCGACGCACTGGATGATGTCCGTCGGCGACGCGTTGGGCGGCAGCATCTTCTTCGCGTTCGCGTAGAGGCGGCCGAGGACGGCCTTGCCGTAGCCCTGGCGCTCTTCGGCGAGCACGTTGGCGTTCATCCGCACGACGTTCGCGAAGTTGCCGAGGTCCGGCGTCGACGCGAGGAAGTTCTCGACGGAGCGCATCAGCGTCGTCTTGCCCGATCCCGAGTTTCCGATGAGCAGGATGTTCGGCGCGGGCTGACCGACCAGATGCTTCACCAGCGCGACGGAAATCTCGCGGATGGCGTCATCCTGCCCGACGACCGGCTTGCGCAGCTCGTCGTAGATGTCGCGCGGGCGAAGCGGAAACACGTCCGTCATTCGGGCGGCATTGTAACCGGCACGGCGAGCCGTGCCGGGCCTACCTGACGAACGAGAAAATCACCGCGAGCAGCACGATCGCGAGCACGGCCGCGGACACCCACATCGCCTGAATGGTCGGCCTGTGCATGTTCACGGTCTCGCGCCGTTCGCCCAGCAAATACTGGAGGTATTCGATGCGCGGCTTCATCACGCCGACCTTGTCTTCCAGGTTCGGATAGAGCACTTCGTTGATGCCCGGCACCATCACCACCGGGATGAACGTCGCGCCGCCGGTGCGCGTGATGTACTGGTTCAGCGGCTCGTTGTGCGGAAGGTCGGTCTGCGAGACGAGGCAGTGATAGACGGTCGTCGACTGCAGGACGGACAGCATCTTCCCGCCGACGTCTTTCGCCGAGTAGGTCTGCACGACGGACTCGGAGGTCTGGCGAAGGATGCGTTCGTTGAGGTCGGGGATGCGCGTGAAGATGAACACGGTCTCGCCCGTGGCCAGCGGCAGTTTCTCCGCACGGCGATAGATGACTTCACCGTACTCGTCCCACCACTCCGGCCCCTGTTCGGTGGTGAAGCCCTCCTCCGCGAGTCTCGACATCAACCGCAGTACAGGATCCGACCCCTCGGGCGACTCAATCGGCTTTTCAGCTTTCAGCTCTTGCATATTTGTTGACGAGACGAATCAGGTCCTCGAATTCAAACGGTTTACCCATGTAGTCATCGGCCCCGCACGTGCGGGCTTTCTCCGCGATGTCGCGATCGCCGGAGACGATCACGTACGGAATGCCCTTCGTGTCGGGCGATGACTTCAGCGTGCTGCACAGCGTCTCGCCGCTCAGTCCTTTGATGGTCAGATCCGCGAAGATCATCGCGGGCTTGCGCGAACGGGCGCAGTCGAGCGCCGACTGCCCGTCGGCCACGACGTTCGACTCGTAGCCGTTGCGTTGCAGGACGAGCGAGATGAGTCGCGCGACCTGCGGGTCGTCCTCGACGACGAGAATCACGACTGCCCTCCCGCCTGCATCAGATGTCGAAGCGAATGCGCACGCCTTTTCGTGCGTGTCCCAGCGCGGCCCCGGCGAACGCGCCGAGAGCGTTGGAGATCGTGTCCGGCATCGAGGTGACGCGCGTAGGCAGCACTCGTTGCCATAGGACCATTGCCAGTGCCAGCACGCCCGCGCCGATGACGGTGACGAGGTACGTGAGTTTGCGCGGTCGCGACGGCCGGTCGAGTGCGACGAAGGCCAGGAAGCCCCAGGGCACGAACAACAACGCGTTCGCCGCGACCGGCATCAGGAACGCGAGCAGCGCGCCGCGTGACACGGGACCGCGCTTCGCGCCCAGGACGTGGGCCAGCATCTCGCGCATCGGATGCGTTTCGGCGGCGTACGCTCTTCCCGAGAGGAGATAAAGCAGGCCGATCATCAACGCCGTGACGAGCGCGAGCAACGCGACCGACACTGCCTTGGGCACTACGACGACGCGTACCTGGCGCTTCCCCATCGGGGCGGATTATGCAACGAGACATCACTGAGACGGGGCCGATTGCCAGATTCATGCACAGATTCGGTTGGCGGTTGGCAGTTGGCGGTTGGCGGTTGATGCACAGTGACTTGCACGCACTCCGTTCTCCCGCCAACTGCCAACCGCCAACCGCCAACCGAATTCATTACAATCGCAATAACTTGTCGTCGCCCCGATTCGCCCCCTATCGAGACATCGCCCGACAGATCGCCGCACGGCTGGCGGCGTCGCGGGAGCATTGCGATCCGCTTGCCGCGTGGGCCGAGGAGGTCGTGGTGCCGTCGCGGGGGGCGGCGGAGCAGATCGCGCTCGAATTGTTGCAACTCGTTCCCTCCGGAATCGCGGGCGTGCGGTTGCGAACCATCGACGAGCTCGCACGTTCCCTCGTGACCGGTGTGCGCGTCGCCAGCGATGCGGAGCGCAGACTGGCGATGCGGCTCGCGATCCGATCCGTCGATCACGAAATGATGGAGAGCCGCGGCGTCGCGTCGATGCTCGAGCGGTCGTATCGCGACGTGCGCGACAGCGGCGTGTCCCTCGCCGAGTTTGCCCGTCGCGCGAAATCCGCGCGTGGACTTCGCAACGATCGGCGCACCGAAGCGATTGTCAGCGCGTGGACGACGTACGAGCGATGGATTGCGGACCTCGGCGCGATCGATCCGTCCGAGTTGCTCACGCGCGCGGCGCGTGCGATCGGTGAGAACACGAAGCCGCAACTCGTCGCCGGGTTCTACGACATGACCGGCGCGCAGTGGCAGATCGTCGCGGCACTGCGCGATGCGGGACGGCTCGCCGGTGTGTGGATCCCGACGACCGAGCGATTCGCGCAACCGTTCATCGCGCGATTCGGCGAAGTGGAAGAGATTCCGCCGCTCGAACCGCACGGGACGGTGCTGCAATACGACGCGCCGTACAACGAACTGCGCGACGTCTGCGAGCGCGTCGCGAGTCAGCTCGCGGACGGCGTCGATCCGCGCGCGATCGGCATCGTCGCGCGGTCGTTCGATCCGTACGACGTGCAACTCCTGCATCGCTTCGCCGCCGAGTTCGGATTCCGCACGACGCTCGAAGACGAGATCAAACTCCAGACCCATCGCATCGGCCGCGGCGCGATCACGCTCCTGCGACTGCGCGAGCGCGACTTCCCGCGTCGCGACGTGCTCGAGCTCGTGCGCGCCGGGCTGCACACGCAGACCAAGATTCAAGTCGACGTCGTCGACGCGGCGACACGACGTTCGCGCATCGCGGGCGGCACCAGCGACGAGTTGAAACCGATGCGCGGCCGCTCGCCCATCATCGACAGCTACATCGCACTCGTCGCCGAGCTCGAAGCGATGACGCGCGAAGTCATCACCGACTTCGGCAGCCTCTTCGCGATCGAAACAGAGCTCGACCTCAAAGCCGCCGAAGAGCTCGACGCCATCGCCGCCCTCTTCAAACGCTTCAATCGTCCGCCGGTCGCCGTCGACATCATCGACGCGATCGAACACGTCACGCTCTCCCATCAACCAACCATCAACCATCAACCA
>DASVNL010000126.1:0-12086 GCA_036383875.1 Thermoanaerobaculia bacterium | reverse complement strand
TGATGACGTCGTCCTGATCGGAGCCCATCATGTTGCCGCCCTTTTTCTCGAGCACGCCCACGACGCGGAAGGGAACGTTCTTCACGCGAATGATCGCGCCGACCGCGTCGCCGTTTGGAAAGAGGTTTTCGGCGACGGTGTTGCCGAGGACCGCGACTTTCGAGCCGGCGCGGATGTCGCCTTCGCCGAAGAAGCCGCCGTCTTTCACGTTCCACGCGCGGATGTTCGGCCAGTCGATGCCGACGCCGAAAATCTGCGTCGACCAGTTGAGCTCACCGGCGACGACCTGGCCCGCGGTGCGCGACTGCGGCGAAACGTACGCCACGGCCGAGCACTCACGCGCAATCGCAACCGCATCTTCCTCGGTGAGATTCGACGAGCCGGTGAAGATGCGCGCGCCGCCCTGCGTCGAGGAGCCGGGCATGATCATGATGAAGTTCGAGCCGAGGGAGTTGATCATCTCGGAGACGGACTGCGCGACGCCGGCGCCGATCGCGACGGACACGATGACGCACGCGACGCCAATCACGACGCCGAGCGCGGTCAGAAGCGAGCGCAGTTTGTTTCGCGCGATCGACTTGAGACCGACGATGGTGATGTTGCCGAGGCGAGTGAAAGTGGTTCTCATTTCGGTTGGCAGTTGGCAGTTGGCGGTTGGCGGTTAGGGCGCTGGTTGTTGGTGCTGTCTCGTTGTTGGTGCTGCTGGCGAATGGCTCGTGGTGGTGCGGGGACTCCCGCCAACCGTCAACTGCCAACCGCCAACTTCATCGCGCCACCGGCGCGACGGGTTGATCGATTCCTTGCCGCACGACCTTGTGCTGTTGAATCCACTCATCCTGCTGAATCAAACCATCCTTCACGTGCACGATTCGCTTCGCGTGTTGGGCGATGTCGGGCTCGTGGGTGATGAGGACGATCGTTTTTCCTTCTTCGTTGAGGTCCTGAAAGATGCCCATGATCTCGACGGAGGTGCGTGAGTCGAGATTGCCGGTCGGCTCGTCGGCGAGAAGGATTGCGGGTTGCGTGACGAGCGCTCGCGCGATTGCGACGCGTTGCTGCTGGCCGCCGGAGAGTTGCGAGGGGTGATTGCCTTCGCGACCTTTGAGTCCGACGCGGTGCAAGGCCTCGCGTGCTGCAGCGTTGCGTTCCTTGCGCGTGAGCGCGAGATCGCCGTAGAGCATCGGCAGCTCGACGTTCTCGATCGCGGACGTGCGTGCGAGGAGGTTGAAGCTCTGGAACACGAAGCCGATCTTCGCGTTGCGGATGATCGCGCGGCGATCGCGGCTGAGTTGCGAGACGTCTTCGCCGTCGAGGATGTATGAGCCGTCGGTCGGACGATCGAGGCAGCCGATGATGTTCATCAGCGTCGACTTCCCCGAGCCCGACGGACCCATGATCGCGACGAACTCGCCCGCGTCGACGTGGAGATTCACGCCGTCGAGCGCGCGGACTTCGACCTCACCAAGTTTGTAGACCTTGGTGAGGTCTTTGATTTCAATGACCGGTCGCGCCACTAGCGGCCTCCGCGACGCTGACCGCCGCCACCCGGACCGCCCTGGCCACCCATCGGCGCGGCGCTTTCGACCTTCGACGTCGCGACGCCGACGACCACTTCGTCGCCCGGTTTCAGTTCGCCGGAGATGACCTGCGTGAAGCGTCCGTCGGTGATGCCCGTGCGGATGCTGACCGCTTTCAGTTTCTTCTCGGGCGTGAGCGTGTGCACCGTCGCGGACTTCGTCGGATCCGCGCCACTGCGACGCGGCATCTGCCGCGCTGCGCCCGCGAGTCCGCCGCCGCCCGTCTGTCCCGCGCGACGCATTGCGTCGCCGCCGCTCGCGCCTGCACCACCGCCACGCGCCTGCTCGCCGTTTTCGGTCGGCGGCTTGAAGCGCAGCGCGGCGTTCGGAATGCGCAACACGTCGCGCACCGAGGCGACGTCGATGTTTACGTTCGCCGTCATCTTCGGACGGAGCTTGCCGTCCGGATTGTCGACTTCGAGGATCACGGGATACGTGACGACGTTCTGGTTGACCTGCGCGTTGAAGCGGATCTGCGCGATGCGTCCCTTGAACTCCTCTTCGGGATACGCATCGACGCTGAAGCGCGCGACCTGGCCGACCTGCACGCGTCCGATGTCCGACTGATCGACGTCCGCCTGCACCTGAATCTTGGTGAGGTCCTGCGCGATCTCGAACAGTGTCGGCGCTTGGAACGACGCGGCGACGGTCTGGCCGACGTCGTACTGGCGATCGACGACGATGCCGTCGATGGGCGAGAGGATTTTCGTGTAGCGCAGGTTCGTCAGCGACTGATTGAGCGCGGCCTGCGACTGCGCGACCTGGGCGCGTGCCGAATCGAACTGCGCTTTCGCGGCGTCGACATCGGCCTGCGACGTGAGGCCACCGTCGAGGAGGCGGCGCTGGCGGTCGTACTTGATGCGCGCGTCGTCGGTCTGCACCTGCGTGCGCGTGACGTCGGCGCGGCGCTGTTCGACCTGCTGCTCGAACGGAGTCGGATCGAGCTCGGCGAGGAGCTGGCCCTTCTTCACCTGACTGTTGAAGTCGGCGTAGAGGCGGGCGATCACGCCGGACACCTGACTGCCGACCTGCACGGTCGTCACGGCGGAGAGCGTGCCGGTCGCCGTGACGGTCATCGTCACGGTGCCGCGGTCCACTTTCTCGGTCTTGTACTGCTCGTCTTTCTTACCGCCGCCCTTGCAGGCCGCGATGATCAAAACGAAGGGGAGAATCAATGCAATGGATTTGCGTCGCGCGTTCACTCGGATACCTTTCTCGACGGTTACGACTGAGGGGCCTCAGCGTTGAAGCGGCGCGCAGTTTACCCACCGCAGCACGCGGCCGTGCAACCGTTTCCATAACAAATCGCCGTGCTATGCTTCGCGCCCCAATCTGGCGAGGTCGCGATTCATGGCCCTTTTCTCCAAGGAAACAACCCCCGCTCCAGCCGTCCCACGCACCAACGCTCCACAACCGACCGGAGGCAGCACTTTCATCGGCGCGAACATCACGGTTGACGGAACCGTCACAGGATCCGACCCGATGGTGATCGAGGGCACGGTGCGCGGAAAGGTCAACGTCTCGAGCGATTTGCGTGTCGGCACGAAGGCCCGCGTCGAAGCGGACGTGCACGCGCGCAACGTGACGGTGGAGGGGAAGGTCACGGGGAACATTTCGGCCGACGACCGGCTGGAGCTCGTCGCGACGTCGATGGTCGAAGGGAATCTGAAGGCGCCGAAAATCGTCGTGGCCGAGGGCGCGAAGTTCCGCGGCTCGGTGGACATGGGCGCGCCGCGGCCGAAAGAAGAAGCGAAGTAGTTGAAAACTTAGTTGGCGGTTGACGGTTGGCGGTTGGCGGGAGACCGCCACTCAGCCACGAGCAAGTTGCGTGGGTGCGTGGTGATCCCCCGCCAACCGCCAACTGCCAACCGCCAACCCGCATCAGCAACAGTGGAGGTACGAAATGTCAGCAACTGAAACTAGCACGTTCGCGCAGAAGTACGGAGTGCGCGAGACGCGTGAATACGCGAACTACATCAACGGCGAGTGGGTGAAGGCTCGCGGCGGGAAGACGTTCGAGAATCGCAATCCGGCGAATCAGGACGATCTGATCGGCGTGTTCCAGGAGTCCGACGCGAGCGATCTGAACGCCGCCGTCGACGCCGCGCAGCGCGCCTATGACAAGTGGCGTCTGACGCCTGCGCCGAAGCGCGCCGAGTATCTGTACAAAGTCGGCGAGATCCTCAAGCGCGACAAAGAGAAGTTCGCGCGCGAGATGACGCGCGAGATGGGCAAGGTCGTCGACGAGACGAAGGGCGACATCCAGGAAGCGATCGACATGGCGTTCCTCGCGGCCGGCGAAGGCCGCCGCCTGTTCGGCGTCACGACGCCGTCCGAGCTCGCCAACAAGTTCAACATGGCCGTCCGCGTGCCGCTTGGCGTCGCGGGTCTGATCACTCCGTGGAACTTCCCGATGGCCATTCCGGCGTGGAAGGGCATGGCGGCGCTGATCTGCGGCAACACCGTGGTCATCAAGCCGGCGTCGCTCACGCCGCTGTCGGTGGTCATGCTCACCGAGGCGTTCGAAGAGGCGGGCTTGCCGCCGGGCGTGTGGAATGTGGTGACGGGTGGCGGCCGCGAAGTCGGCGAGCCGATGCTCCAGCACGACAAAGTGCGCGTCATCTCCTTCACCGGCTCGACGGAAGTCGGCCGCGACATCAACACCAAGTGCGCGCCGTCGTTCAAGCACGTCCATCTCGAGATGGGCGGCAAGAACGTGATCATGGTCATGGATGACGCGGACGTCGACCTCGCGGTCGATGGCGCGTTGTGGGGTGCGTTCGGCACGACCGGACAGCGCTGCACCGCGGCGTCGCGCGTCGTCGTGCATGACAAGGTGTACGACCAGTTCGTCGAGAAGCTCGCGGGCCGCGCGAAGACCCTGAAGGTCGGCAACGGCCTCGACTCCGGCGTGCAGATGGGACCGAGCGTGTCGAAGGGCCAGCTCGAGACCGTGAAGAAGTACGTGCAGATCGGCAAGGACGAAGGCGCGGTGTGCGTCGCGGGCGGCAACGCGCTGACCGACGGCGACTTCGCGAAAGGCTTCTTCCACGAGCCGACCGTGTTCGCGAACGTGAAGGCGGACATGCGCATCGCGCAGGAAGAGATCTTCGGACCGGTGACGGCGGTGATCCGCTGCAACTCGTTCGACGAGGCGATCGCGATCGGCAACGGCGTGCGCTACGGCCTGTCCGCGTCGATCTACACGCGCGACGTCAACAAGGCGTTCGCCGCGATGCGCGACATGGAGACGGGCATCTTCTACGTGAACGCCCCGACCATCGGCGCGGAAGTGCATCTGCCGTTCGGCGGCACGAAGGAAACAGGCAACGGTCACCGCGAGGCGGGCGTTGCCGGTATCGACGTGTTCACCGAGTGGAAGTCGATCTACGTCGACTACTCCGGCCACCTGCAGCGCGCCCAGATCGATACCGAATGATTGGACGAGCGGCGCGTTCGCGTGTGCGAACGCGCCGCCCGTGAGCCGGCGCGGCCGGCTGCGCCGGTGGGCAAGCCTCGGGCGCCGTTTGCGCTCCGAGGCAAACCACTCGTGACTCCCTCTGTTCCGCGTAACGAGATCCGTGTAGCGTGTGTTGATCACGATGATGAAGAAACTCGTCCTCGCTCTCGCCGTCGCCCTGCCGTTGTTCGCTCAGAGCACCGAGCAAAACGCGAACGCTCTCATCGATCACATCCTCACGAAGTCGCAGGCGTACGAGACGCTCGCGCATCTCACCGACGACATCGGTCCGCGTTTGTCGGGATCGAAGGGCGCGGAGCAGGCGGTGACGTGGACGACGCAGCGCTTCAAGGAGTGGGGCATCGACGTGCGCAACGAGCGCGTGATGGTGCCGCACTGGGTGCGCGGTCGCGAGACGGCCACGCTCGTCTCACACAACGATCGTCAGATCGTGCTCACGGCACTTGGCGGCAGCGTCGCCACGCCGGCTGAAGGCATCACCGCGGACCTCATCGAAGTCTCGTCGTTCGACGAGCTCGCGAAACTCGGACGCGACAAGATCAAAGGGAAGATCGTCGTCTACTACAACCCGATGGACATGTCGCTCATCGAGCAGGGTCGCGCGTTCGAGGCCTACGGCAAGGCCGTTCCGTTTCGCGGCATCGGCGCGAGTCGCGCGGCCGAATACGGCGCGGTCGCGACGGTGATTCGTTCCGTCGCCTCGGCGTCGCTGCGCACGCCGCACACCGGCTCGCTGCGATACGACGAGAAGCAGCCGAAGATCCCCGCCGCCGCGATGACCGTCGAAGACTCGGAGCTCGTCCATCGTCTCCTCGGCGCAGGCAAGCGTGTGCGCATGCACCTCGTCCTCACTCCGAAGTCGCTGCCCGACGTCGCATCGGCGAACGTCGTCGCGGAGATCAAAGGAAGCGAGCATCCCGAAGAGATCGTGTTGATCGGCGGACATCTCGACTCGTGGGATCTCGCAAGCGGCGCGATCGACAACGGGTCCGGCGTCGCGATGGTGATGGAGACGATGCGCGCGCTGAAGGAGCTCGGCATCCAGCCGAAGCGCACCATTCGCGCGGTGCTCTTCATGAATGAAGAGAACGGCCTGCGCGGCGGCCGCGGCTACTTCGACGTCGTCTCGAAGAACGAGTCGCTGCACAAACACATCGCCGCGATCGAAACCGATGCGGGCGCCGCGCCGCCGGTCGGATTCATCAGCACGCTCGAAGGGAAGTCGCTCGACTCCGTGACGGCGAAGGCTGCGGTGGTGCAGCGCATCGCGAAGATCGCGTTCACGAGCTCGAAGCACACCGGCGCGGACACGTCGCCGCTGACGGACGCGGGCATTCCGGGCTTCGGCCTCGTCCCCGATCCGCGTCACTACTTCGACTATCACCACACCCCGGCGGACACGCTCGACAAGGTCGATCCGAAGGCGCTCGCGGAGAACTCCGCGGCCGTCGCGGCGCTGGCGTACGTGATTGCAAACGAAGGCCTCTAGCAAACGTTTGGATACAGACTGAACGCCTCGCGAGCAGCGGTGTACACTCGCCCTTCGCTTCTCAAACCGGGATTGCAAGGGCGACTATGCACACATTTGCAGCACGCGTTTTCCTCTGTCTGACATTCTTAGCCGCGCTGTCCGCGGCAGCCCAGCAAGTCGATACTGGCGGTGGCTGGATCGATTCGCCCGAGGCGTACTTCGCGACGAATGCGGAAGTCAACGAGTGGGTCGGGGTCAAGACCGACGCCGCCAAACAGGCCTTCATCGAGCGCTACTGGCTGCGTCGCGATCCGACGCCGGGCACCCCGCGAAACGAATTCCGCGAGCTCGTGATGGGTCGCATCACCACCGCGGATCAGAAGTTCTCCATCGACACGACCAAGGGATCGACCACCGCGCGCGGCATGGTCTTCATCCTCTTCGGCAGCCCGGCGACGCTCAGCGAGCAGAACTCCGGCGTGCCGGCGCGCACTGGTTCGGGTGGAGAGTGGAGCCAGGTGCTCGCGACGTGGAAGTACGACCGCTTCCGCACCAAGAAACTCCTCGAGCTCATCGACCGCCCCGAGCTCATCGTGAAGTTCCTCATCACGCCGAGCGAGAAGACGGATGTCCTCCAGGATCCGGGATTGTTTTCGCATTATCGGAAGACCATTGCCGAGGCGTCGGTCGTCACGAAAGACGCCGTGGTCGCGCCGAGCGGACCGGTTGCGATGGTCGAAACGGCGCCGCTGACTGTCGGCGCGTTGCCCGATGTCGCGATCGCCGAGCTCAGTGCAGCGGCGACTGCGGCGTCGACGCTGCGCACATCGACGTACTTCGGCAGCGACGGCAAGCCGCTCACGTTGTTCTGGGTCACGGTGCCGGGCAACCGCACGCCGACGGCTCCGGCGACGCTGTACGGCCGCGTGGCCGATGCGCAGCAGAACGTCGTCGCGACGGTCGCGAAAGAGATGCGCGCCGCGGAAGGATTCACGACGCGCACTGGCGACGTCGTGTACGCGGTCTCGCTGCCGCTTGCGCCGGGGACGTACGAATCGGTGTTCGCGGTGCATGCCGGTGCGAATGCCATCGCGTCGGGAGCGGGTCGCGTGATCGTGCCTGCGACCGGCTCGGGTCTCGATGTTTCGTCGCTCGTGCTGACGCACGATCTGATGAGCGCGGAGCCGCCGGCGATCATGCTCGGCGGCGCGCCGGTGCGTCCTCGCGCGGATGCGGTGTTCGCGACGGACGAGTCGCTCTGGTACGCGTTCCAGGTCGCGAGCGAGACGGATCCGGGGAACGTGAACGCGAAGCTCGTGTTACGGCGTGTCACCGACAGCAAGACGCAGACGTCGTCGACGACGACCGGTCTCACGCAGACGGGGCCGGGGAGCTTCATCGGCGGATTCGAGATTCCGTTGCAGACCGTGGAGCCGGGTGACTACTCGATCTACGTGACGCTGACGGATGCCGCCGGAAAGCAGCAGGTGCGTCGCGCGGATTTCAAGGTCGTCGCGCCGTAGCAAGACCCGTCACAAGTCGATTCTCAATTCGGCGGCGCGCACTTTCGGGTGCGCGCCGCTTTGTTTTTGACCATTCAAATTCGGCGAGCCGAAGGCCGGATTCAAATGGTTGAAATCCGGAGAGGTTCCGGCTGTCCTGGAAACAAACCTTGACGGACCTGAAACATCGGGATACAAAGAGCTTCCGCCCGAAATCGTGGTTTCCCGCGAACGCGGCACATTGCTTGGAAAACGAGTAGTCACGGAGTCGACACCGAGGTGTGCCCGTCACGGTGTCGAAAAGAGTAAGTCCCAACTTGAGAGAAGGAGATCCGATGAGTCGAGCAAAGCTGTTTATCGTTGCTTTGATCCTTGCCTTGACGCCCACGATGTTGATGGCGCAGGGCTTCCAGGTCGGCAACATTTCCGGTGTGGCGACCGACCAGACCGGCGGTGCACTGCCGGGCGTGTCGATCACCATCACGCACACGGAACGCGGTACGAACCGCACCGAAGTGACTGATGCCCAGGGTCGATATCGTTTCGCAGGTCTGCCCCTCGGCACGTACCGCCTCGAGGCCACCCTCGAAGGGTTCGCGCCGACCACGCACAATGTGCGCGTCGAAGCGGACAAGACCAACACGATCGACGTGACCATGTCGCTCGCAGCGGCGTCGGAAGCGATCACCGTCACGGCGGAAGCGCCGGTCGTTGATCCGACCAACACCACCACGACGACCCGTCTGTCGACGGAAGAGTACGAGAAGGCTCCGATCGGCCGTAACTATCAGTCGATCACGGCGTTTGCTCCGGGCGTTTCGCGCGCCGGCTCGAACCCGAACGTCAACGGTGCGCTCACCGCGAACAACCAGTACCTGTTCGACGGCGTCGACGTCACCGATCCGACCACCGGTACCTTCGGTGCGAACATCAACTTCGAAGCAATTCAGGAAGTCAACGTCATGACGACCGGCACGTCGGCCGAATACGGCCGTACGACCGGCGCCGTCGTCAGCGTCATCACGAAGTCGGGTACCAACGACTTCGAAGGTTCCGCGAAGATCATCGCCTCGAACGATGACTGGAACGCACAGAACAAGGCTCGCAACCAAGTGACGGGCGCCTCGCTCGCGCGCACCAAGGTCGATCACGTCAACAAGCGCTACGCCGGTACCCTCGGCGGACCGCTCTGGCGCGACCACCTCTGGTTCTTCGGCGCGTACGAAGAGTTCAAGCCGGTCGTTTCGTACAGCCGCACGCTGGTCACTCAGGAAGAGTACGGCTCGGCCCGTAACGAGAAGTTCCAGAACTACCGCGCCAACTGGCAGATCACGCCGTCCCACCAGGTGTGGGCGAAGTGGAACGAAGACCCGATCAGCGGCATCGTGCGCGCTGACTACTCGGGTGGTGCAGACCTCTACACCCTTCACCTCCAGGGTCAGGGTGGCGAGCAGAAGAACGCGCAGTACTCCGGCGTCTTCGGCAGCAACTTCTCGGTTGACGCTGCATACGGTGAAGCGACCAACATCATCACGGTCGAGCCGTACGCCATCGGCCCCTATGACAACGGCTCGCTGATCGTCGACATCAACACCGGCGACTGGTTCAACGGCGGTCAGTTCGGCGCCGGCAACTTCGTCGAGCGCCCGCGTACCCAGTGGAATGTCGCCGGTACGATGTTCACGACCCTCGGCGGCAACTCCCATGAATTCAAAGTCGGCGTCGACTCCCAGGAGTTCGAGTCGACCTCGTACTACAACATCGCCAACGATCGCGAGTACGACGTCACCGATTACAACCCGGCCACCGGCACCTTCACGCCGTTCGAGCGTTACGACTACGAGAACAACGGTCCGCAGACGTCGGCCGGCGACATCCAGTCGCTGTACGTTCGCGACAAGTTCTCGATCGGTCGCCGCTTCAACGCGGAAGCGGGTCTCCGCTTCGAGAAGCAGGGCGGTCAGAATGACGTCGGCCAGGACATCATCGACGCGACGGCGCTCGCCCCGCGCTTCGGCTTCACCTACGACCTGACCAACAACGGCCGCATGCTCCTGACCGGTTCGGTCGGCCGCTTCAATGGCTGGATCCTCCAGTCGTTCTCCGACAACGCTGCCCAGGGTGTTTCCCGCACGAACTACAAGCGCTACGAGTGGAACGCGGCCACCGGGACCTACGTTTTCGCTGAAGAGTTCCGCCAGGCCTCCGGCGCCCAGCTGCCGGTCAGCACGAACCTCGATCCGGACCGTATGGACGAAGTCACTCTTGGCCTCCAGCGCCAGATCGCTGCGAACGCCGGTGTGACCGTTCGCGGTATCTATCGCAAGTTCGGCAACTTCGTTGAAGACAAGCTTGTCTACACGGGTGGTCAGCAGGTCAAGACCTACTACAACAACGACGACCTCGAGCGCACCTACAAAGGCGTTCAGTTCACGTTCGACAAGCGCTTCGCGAACAACTGGTCGCTGTACGGCAACTACACGTACTCGCAGACCGAAGGCAACCAGTTCTCGACGTTCAGCAGCGCGCAGGATGACTTCTTCGACCAGAACTGCCGTTCGACCACCGATCCGACGATCGGTACGATTCCCTGCTCGCAGGCGATCGGCAGCCTCGCCGGCCGTCCGAACTTCGACGTCCCGCACGTCCTCAACGTCCTCGGCACCTACGGCATGAACCTCGGCCGTGTGGACCTCACCTTCGGCGGCGCTGGCAACTTCCGCAGCGGCTATCCGTACTCGAAGACCACCGCGATCCGCGTCATCAACCCGAACAACCCGGCCACCGGTCTGATCGGCAGCTCGTACACCTACTACTACGAGGGTTCGGGCTCCGAGCGTCTTCCGAGCGTTTGGTCGGTTGACGGTTCGGTCGAAGCAACCTTCGGTGTGTGGCGCAACGTCGAGATCGGCGTCAAGGGCGAAATCTTCAACCTCCTGAACCGTCAGGAGCAGATCGACACGACCCTCACCGCGTGGTGCAACGAGAGCAACGTCACCGCGACCTGCGCGACCAACCGCGCCCGTCACGGCCTTGCCACGGCGACCTCGCAGTTCCAGGCGCCGCGCTCGTTCCGCGTGACGACGCTTCTCCGCTTCTAATCCACTCCATCGCTGTAAGCTGAAAGGCCCCGGGCAACCGGGGCCTTTTTTCGTTCATGCAACGCATCATCATCGACACCTGGATCGCCGCGCGCGCCGATCGTTGCTTCGACGCCGCACGCGATCTCGATCTGCACATGCGCTCCGCCGCTCACACGAACGAGCGCGCGGTCGCAGGACGAACGTCAGGACTGATCGAGTTGAACGAGGAAGTCACGTGGCGCGCGCGACACCTCGGCGTCACGCAGCACTTCACCGCGCGCATCACCGGATTCGATCGGCCGCGCTGGTTTCAGGACACGATGCAACGCGGCGCGTTCCGCTCGTTCGTGCACGATCACTTCTTCGTCGAAGAACGCGGCGGCACGACGATGAAGGACGTGCTCGTGTTTGCAGCGCCGCTCGGCATCCTTGGGCGCATCGCGGAGACGCTCGTGCTGCACGCGTACATGACGCGCTTCCTCACGCGACGCGCACAAATCCTCAAGGAAATCGTCGAAGCGGGCTACTGATTCGCGCCGAGTTTCTCGAGCGTGTCCGCGAGTGTGCCGCGGACATTCACCGTATCGCCGTTGACGAGTTTGAGCGTCGTGCCGATGCCGCCGCGTCCGGAATCGAACTCCTGGGCCTGAACGACATGCTCGGGGTTGACGGCGACGATCGACGTGCCGCCGAGGGTCTGCAGTTGGACGAAAGTCATGCGCGAGAGTGTAGCCGAGAGCGGAGGCAGGTATGCCTTCGCGAGTTGTGCGGCGTCGTCGAGTTTTTGCGCGCGCGTGCAACGTCGCCGAGCGCGAGAAGCACGTCCGGCATCGGAAAGGTGAATTCAGAGACTCGCGCGGATCCAGAAGCGGAGCGCGCGCAGGGCGTTGGCCTGGTCGTCGTTCAGCGCGTTGGTGAGATCGGAGGCGAGGGTGAGCTTCACGCGATCGAACGGAATCGCGTAGCGGATGG